>CALKIP010000094.1 GCA_937995995.1 uncultured bacterium | reverse complement strand
CCGTTCGCATCAGGCGCACGGCTCCCACGGCCCGAATCCTGGAGCCACCGCCCCTCCGCCTCCGCCGCCTCCACGCCGGCGCGTATCCGCCACGCGGCGCGAGCGAAGTCGGCCAGCTCGTCGATGGCGACGGCATCGACCGTGGCAAGGCGCGCGTCGTCGACGGCCTCGCCGATCGTGCGCCGCTCCTCGTCGCGCCGGGCGGAGGCCGCGGCGCGCTCCTGCTCCTTCGCGGCGATCTGCCGGTCCAGCTCCCGGAGCTCGTCGATGCGGTTGCGGAGCGCCGCGAGGTCATGGGGCGAGATGCTCTTGCCCGGCAGAGCGGCGCCGCGGCCCTCGCCTCCGACCATGCGACCTTCGTCGCCGTGCAAAGCCTCCGATGGCGCCCCGTCGCCGGGCGTTCCCGTTTCGGGCTCTTCACCGCACGACCCGGCTGCGTGCGCCTCGAAGCCCTCCTCCGCGAACCCCACCTCCCGGAGCGCGGCCTCCGCCGCCGCGAGGTCGGCCTCCGCCCGCCTGGCCTGCTCGCGTGCGGCGTCCACCTTCGAGGCGAGCGAATCGAGCCGCTCCGCCTCGTCGCCGTGGAGGCGCTCCAACGCCTCGGGGTAGGCGTCCAGCTCCCGGCGCGCGGTCTGAGCCTCTGCCGCTGCGGCGGCGTGTTCGAGGGCGGCGTCCAGCAGCCGCACGCGGCGCCCGGCCTCCTCGGCCGCCTCCGCGCTCCGTCTCAGCTCGGCCAGACGCGACTCGTCCGCACGCAGCGCAGCCTGCTTCGCCTCCGCCTCCTTCAGCTTCCGGCGCGCGGCCTTCAGGGCGTTCACCTCGGCGGTGCAGCGGGAGGCGGTGGCGCGCACCTCGAGCGCATCGGCCGCGCGGCCCAGATCGTAGCCGCCCGCCGACTCACGGAGGATCTCGAGCGCCAGCTCACGGTTGTCGACCTGGAGCAGTTCGTGGAGCGAGAGCCTGTAGCGGTCCCTGCTCTCCGCGGGCGGTAGCGCGGGCGCGCCCGCGTCCGCTCCTTCGTGCTGGTAATGCACTCGCCCCGCGTCCACGTCGACCGACCAGGACTCGCCCCGCAGCCGGAACCGCCCCGCGAGCGACGCGCGCTCCGGTGCCGCGGCACGAGGCCAGAGGAGCGCCTCGATCGCACGCGCCGTCGTCGTCTTCCCGGAAGCGTTCGGGCCGTGGATGATGTTGATCCCCGGCGAGAGCCCCTCCAGCGTGAAACCGCCGTCGGCGATTCCGGGCATGCGCCGCACGAAGAGGCGCTCGAAGAAGAGGGCGTCGCGGCTCATGCGCCCTCCTTCTGCGCGAGGAGCTCGTCGAGGAGGAGCGACGCCTGGCGGGCGAGGGCACGCGTGGCACGCCGCGTCGCGTCGTCGACTTCCGGTTTGTGTGTCCCGTTCCGCCCGGGACCGGTGGCGTCTGTGATTGCCGAGCCGGCCACGGCGCCGCCGGCACTCACGCCCGCACCACGATCGGTCGCGCGGCCCACGAAGTCGCCTGCCTCGTCGGCGATGGTCAGATACGGGCGTGCGCGGTCCACCTCGTCCATGCACGCCACCGCAGCGCGCAGCAGCCGCTCGTGCCCGCCCACAGCCCCACCATCCAGCGCGCCTTCCGGCGCTCCCCGCTCGAGCGTCAGCAGAAGTCGCGCGAGGACGCCGACGGGGTCGTTCCCACGGGCGAGCTCGACCAGATCGCGGGCGGGGCGAGTGGCCAGCTCCGCGCGCTCGACGACCGCGCTCACGCCGCCGTCGTCCAGCTCGAGATCGGCGCAGAGCTGCCTGACACGTGCGTCCAACAAGCGGTGCAGCGGCGTGCGCCCGACGATCCGCAACCGACAGCTCATACAGCGCAGCGACCGCGCCTCCGCCCCGACCGCCACCACGTGCGCCCGCACCGCGCCCGTCACCCGGGAATCGAACTCCGCCAACTCGGTGACGCCGTCCACATCCACCTCGATCGTGTCGTAGCGCACACTCGAGAGCGGAAGCTGCCGCGCGTGGAAGCGGCGCCCGGCATCGATCTCCACGATCCAAACCCCGTGTGCGCCGACCTCGCCCGGATCCATCGCCTGTGGGGAGCCTGGGTAGAGGACCGGCGCCGCGCCCGCGTCCTCATGGAGCTGGGGCGCGTGCACGTGGCCGAGGAGCCAGAAATCGACCGGCGCCGCACGAAGCTCGGCGAGCGTGATCGGCGCGTGCGGACTCCCGGGCTGATCGAGATCGGCGTGGAGGAGGCCGAGCACCAGAGCGCTGGTGTGGGGCGAGGCTCCTGGGGCTCCGCCATCCGCTGCGGTCGCGGCTTCACCGCTGACCACGCTTTCCACGGCGCGCGATGCCCCACTCGATGGTCCACTCGCGGTGCCCCGCACACCACCCACCACCGTGGCGAGCCCGTCCAGGGGACTCGTCCGCATGTACGGCCCAGGAAACGACCACCCGACCACGTGAAGCACGTCGCCGCCTCGCCGGATCGTGAGCCGTTCCCACCGCCCGCCGCGACCAAGGAAGCGGAAGTGGCGGTCGTCGAGGGCGTCGGCCAGACGCGGGAAGACATCGTGGTCGTGGTTGCCCGCGACGGCGACGGTCACGATCCCCACCTCCGAGAGCCGCCGGATCCCGCGCTCGAGCGGGCCCAGCGCCTCGTAATAGCGGTTCTCCCTGTCGACGATGTCGCCGCTCAGCGCGACCACGTCGACGCGCTCCGCCAGTGCGTGCTCGACGATGCGGCCCCACGCTTCGGCGCACGAGTGCGCGCGGCCGTCCAGGTGCTCCGGAAGGCGGGAGGAGCGCCTGCCGATGTGGATGTCTCCCGTGCACAAAATCTTCATCGGACCACACCCGCGCTCAGGAAGAGCAGCCTCGCGCCGACCCGTTCCGGATCCAGTCCGTACATCGACGCCACCGCCGCACGGTACGCCGCGATCTGCGGCCGATAGAACTCCACCCGCTCGGCCAGCGCCTCGGCGTCGCCCGGATCGATCGCGTCGGTCTTGTAGTCCAGCACCTCCGCTCCCTCGACGCGCCCGTCCGCACCCCAGACGACGAGGCGGTCGATGATCCCCTCGACGATCGCGTCGCCAGCCCTGTGGATGAAACGGCTCTCGCGCTCCACACGCGCGCCGGCCGGGTAGGCATCGCGCCGCAGCACCCCGGCGATCTCCGGCTGCGCGGTCCACGCCCGAAAGCGCTCTGCGATGTCGAGGACCTCCGCCTCCGTGAGTCGCGGCGCGACCCGACGCGCGATATGCAGCAGACGGTCATCCTCCGGCAGCCCGTCATCGAGCCAGACGATCTCCTCGCACCAGGCATGCACGAGCGAGCCGTACTCGAGAGCCGCGGCGTTGTCCAGCCGCAAACGCTGGCGCAGGTCCACACGCGTGCCACCCTCCAGTTCCGACGGCGTGCGCCGCGGCAGCATCCGCGTGCGGTGCGGCCCGCCGTCGCGCAACCGGACCTTCAGCGGCAAGGCAGCCTCGCCGGCCATCGCGCCGGTCACCGTATCGGCGATCTCACCCGACACCGCACCCGCGTCGACACCCGCATGGCCCGCCGCACCGGCGCCCGCACCCGCGTCCGTGGTCGCAGAGACGCCCACGCCCACACCCGCCCGTTCAGCCACCGCTCCCGCCTCACGTGCCACCGATTCCAGCTCCCGGACCCGCTCGTACCAGCGCGGATCGCCGGACTCGTAGAGGACCGCGCCCTCCACGGCCGGGACATCGGGCGCGAGTGCGTGGCGCACGATCATCGCCGGCGTCACTGCCGTGCTCTTCGACTTGCCGTCCGGCTTGACGACCAGGTGCAGCGCGTGCTTCGCGCGCGTCATGGCGACGTAGAGCGTGCTCAGCGCATCGCGCAGGATCGCGCCACGGTACTGGAGGTAGGCCGCCTCGATCTCGGGGAAGAGCGGGCGCAGTTCGCCGGCGATGTAGGGGAAGACGCGTGTGATCGGGCCGGTCGGCTCCTCGCGGTACGGCAGCGCCGCGGCGCCACCGCCGCGGAAGACCGAGATGTCCAGTTCGGGGAGGACGACGATGTCGAACTCCAGCCCCTTCGACTGGTGGATCGTCATCACGCGCACGCTCGCCGCCGTCGGATCTTCGATCCGCTCGGACTCGACGACGCGGATGAAGTCCGTGGGACGAAGCGTCGCCCGCGGCTCGTAGCGGAAGGCCAGCTCCACGAGCTGCAGCAGGCGACGCCGGTCTCGCTCGCCACACGCCGGGAGCAGCCGCTCGGCCAGAGCGTTCAGCGTGGCGCCGTAGCCGTCGCGCAGCAGTTGCTCGCGGATGCGGTGCGCCAGGCGACGCGACGCGCCCCCATCCTCCACCTCCCGGTACCCGACCGCCTCGCCCACCGGCGTCTTCGCCACATGGTAGCGCGCAATGCGGTCGTCCGGGTGGTCGGCAAGGCGGAGCAGCGCAAGCACCGACGCGACGGCGGGCGAGTCCGTGAGTGGATTGCCGCCCTCCTCGCTCGCCTCGATCCCCAGAAGGCGCAGCTCGTGGATCAGCCGCGCGACCGCCTTGTTCTCCCGCGTCAGCACGCCGATTTCGAATCCGGGCGCCTCCTCGCGCAGCTCGCGTACCAGTTCCGCCGCGCGCGCCAGCAGTCTCGGGCGATGATTGACGCTGCCGCCGTCGTCCGGGCCGACCACCATCCGGACGTGCCCCGGAAGGTCGCGTGCCGCCTCGTGATGCGCGTACGCCTGCGCCCAGTCCGCCGCCACGTCCTGCCCCGCCTCGTCCAGCACCGCGCTCCCGGCGATGTTCTCGAAGACATCGTTCACCGCGTCGAGCACCACCTGGCTCGAGCGCCAGCTCCGGGCGAGGACGTCGTGGCCGAGAGCGTAGCGGGCGCGGACCGCGTGGATCACATCCGGCCGCGCGCCGAGCCCCCCGTAGGTCGTCTGCTTCGGATCGGCGCCGACGACGGCCGCACCGCGCCCGGCGCTCGCTCCGTTGCCCGCGGCGTCGCGATCTGGCCCCGCGGTGTCGAGACCTGTGTCCGCGGCGCCAGCGCCGAGATCAGCGTCGGCCTCCGGTCCAGCACCGGCGAGGCCGCCTCCGCCACCACCCAGCAACGCATCCACGAACGGCTCCAGCGCCGACCACTGCGGCACCGACGTGTCCTGGAACTCGTCCAGGAGCAGGTGCCGCATGCGGGCATCGAGACGGTAATCCAGGTCCCGTCGCCCGCCGAGCGCCGCCGGCCCACCGAGGAGCCGCGTCACGTCGTCGAAGCGGTAGGCGCCCTCGCGGTAGAGCAGCTCGCCGTACGCCTCGTCGAAGTGCGCGACGAGGCGCCCCATCGCACCGATCTGCGCGGAAAGCCTGCGCCCGATCACCCGGCACGCCACCTCCAGCGCCTCCTCGAAGACCTCGACGACGTCGCCGTCGATCTCGACGCGCGAGAACTTCTCCTCCCCGGCCAGCACCTTCTGCGTCAGCGTCAGGGCGACGAAGCCCTCCCAGTCCCCCCGCCGCACCGCATCCGCCGCCGCCTTGAGCGCCTTCGCCCAGGTCGCGTTCGGCGCGCCCTTCGAGGTGAGCGGAGGCTCGAGCGCCTCGATGGCCGCGGCGAGCCGGTCGCGTTCGGCGGCATCGCTACCGACCGCCGCACCCGCCCCCACCGGCCGCGCCGGCCCGGCAGCCTCACCGTCCTCGCCCTCGCCCTCGCCCTGCGCCAGCCCAGGGTAGAGCGTCCACGCGTCGCTCGCCGCCGCCGGATCGACCTGGTGATAGATCTCGTACAGCGCCCCGATCCGCCCGAGCAGCCCGTCCTGAACCGACCG
>CALKIP010000093.1 GCA_937995995.1 uncultured bacterium | reverse complement strand
ACCAGCGCGAAGTTGCCGTGCGTCTGGTGGCGGTGCAGCGCGTTGAAGCCGAAGAGCACCACGTGCCCCTCGCCCGTCGGCAGCGAGACGATCGCCGGCTCGCCGGCCATACGCGAGCCGTTGCGCGCCATCCCGCTCATCACGATGTCCTTCTCGGCGTAGCGGACCAGCACGTTGGCCTCGACCTCCTCCGATACGTCGAAGTAGGGGCCGAAGCGGTGGTAGAGCGGGATCGTCTCGTCGTAGCCGTAAACGATCGGATGCGCCGGCCGCTCGGCCTCGCCGCGCCCAGCCTCGCTGCCGGGCGCGTCACCGCCGGCCGCGTCGCCACGCACGACCTCGCCCTGCACGATCGAGCCCGGCACGAAAAGCCCCTGTGGCGACGCCATCGACACGCCGCGCACCATCCCGAACTCGACCGGGAACGCCGACGTCGTCCCCAGCGTGATCAGCGTGCCGCCCCGGAGCACGAAGTCGTTCAATGCCGCGAGCCCGTCGTAGCCCACCCCTCCGGTCATGTCCTCCGTCGCGTCCGGGAAGCCGTGCGACGGGTACTCCGCCGTCCGCGTGTACGCCAGCGGCCCGTGCTTCGGATCGATCCCCTGGAAAATGCGTTGCGCACTCCCGCGCTGCGCCGGGAAGAGGATCACGTCGAAGCGCGAACGCAGATCCATCCCGCCGATCTCGGTGTCGGCAAGGTAGGTGTAGGGGACTCCGAGCTGGTCGAGGGTGTAGCGCACCCACCCCTCGTCCTGCGTCGAAGTCCAGGTGTGCAGCACCGCGATGCGCGGCAGGTCGAGGTCGTGGACCGGTACGTCGCGCACGGCGTCCTCGGAGACGGCGACGACCTCGAGTCCGTGCGCCTCCGCCCACGCACGGATTCGGTCGGCGGAGACCGCGTCCATGGCGATCAGCCACGCGCCCGCGGGGACCGTGTCGCGGCCCACCACGATCGGCGCCTCGGCGGCCTGCATGTGCACATCCTCGAGCGCCCAGCGCGCGGCGATCGAGTGCGCAGACGCCACCGGACGCACCGCCCAGAACGCTCCACGCCGCCCCTCGACCGTGCCCGCGATCGCTACGGCGCCGGTGACCGGCCGCATCGCGAGCCGCCGCACCGCCGCGTCGTCCACGGGGTGCACGGTCAGGTTGAAGAAGAGCGGGAAGGTCCAGGCCACGTCGTCGTACGGCGTGGGCGCATCCTCGGGGAAGTCCTGCCGCTGCATCAGCGTGAGGACGAAGTTGCGGAACGGCTGGTCCATGCGGACCACGTAGTCGCCCTCGCGCACACGCACCTCGCCGAACTCACCGTCGTCCGTGGCGACGTGCAGCTCGATCCCCTGGCGGCGCAGCAGGTTCAGCATGTACGCGGCGTCCGCCCTGCGCGGCTGGTCCGCCGGCACGACGTACGCGAAGGGCGCCTCGATGCGACCCTTCTCGAGCGCGTTCGTCGCCTTGATCCAGTACTGCCTGAGCACACGCTCCCGGTTCTGCGCGACCAGGTCGAGGGCGTGGAGCACGCCGGCCTGCATGTAGTTCGTGTTGTTGCGCAGCGACCAGAGCGTCGTGTCACGCGGCGGGCTCGCGCGGTACCACTCGACCGACGTCGAACGCTCGGGGAGCGTGCGCTCCATCGTGTTCGGCACGCTGTTGCCGAACGTCTCGTAGAAGCGGCCGACGGCGTTGCGCGTGTTCGTCACCCAGAGCAGGTAGCCCGGGTACCAGCCGTCGTAGAAGCCGTGCGTCCACACGCCCGGCATCCCGAGTGCGGTCAGCGCCGTCACCTCGTAGTTCGACAGCCACTGCCACTCGCCCACCGTGATCGGATCGACCGTCGGGTTGTACGGCCCCGTCCCCGTCGAGACGTAGAGGTACGGCACCGACTCGTGCAGGTCGTGGCCGACCGGGTACTTCCACTCCAGGAAGAGGTCGACCAGCTCCTGCGTCAGCCGCGCCGAGAGCTGCAGCCCGTCGCGGTTGTTGTCGTGGAAGATGTACTTGCCCCAGTACGGCGGCCCGGGGACGCGGTCCTCCATCCGGTAGACATCGGTGTTGTAGCGCCGGTGCCAGTCGACGACGCGGTTCCTCCCGTCCGGCTCAGCGACCGGCACGATGAAGACGACGACCTCGTCGCGGATACGCCGGATCATCGGATCGTCCGAGACCGCGAGCCGGTACGCCAGCTCCATGACCATCTCTGGTGGACCTGTCTCGGGACTGTGCAAGCCCGCATACAGCGTGTACACGGCCGGCAGCTCCGCGATCAGCCGCTCCGCATCGGCATTCGACGTCGTCCGGGGATCGGCGAGCTGGTTCAGCCCCGCCTTCACCGCCTCGAGCCGCGCCAGATTCGCCTCGCTCCCGACCATCGCGAGCGCCAGGCGGTTCCCCTCCTCCGTCTCGCCCAGGAGCCGGAACTCGACGCGCGGCGAGCTCGTCGCGAGCGCCTCGAAGTAGCCGTAGATCTCGTCGACCCTGTGCAGCACGCCCGGCTTGCCGATCGGGTGCCCGAAATGGGCCGTCGGTGAGACAACCGTCGGGTGCTCCGGCAGGTGGTCGACGAGCGGGTTCGTGTACTCCGGCATCGTCGTCCACGAGCGGATCAGCCGCGTGCTCTCGACATCGACCGGCTGGCCCCACGGCGTGACTTCGGGGACCGGCGAGGACTGCCACCAGTCGAAGGTCTGGGGGACGGCGGGGGCGGCCTTCTCGGCGGTGCTGCCGGTAGTGGCCTGCTGGGCGGCGGCGGGCGGTGAGAGCAGGAGGATGGCCGCGGCGAGCGTAACGGCGCGTGCGGCAGATGGACGGCCGAATAGCGAGAGTTCAGCCGGGGTACTTGGGTGCATGGAGCGGCTCCGGGCTGGGGGTGGGCCGGTGGGCGTCGCCTGAAACGGTTGGCACGCTCGGTCGGCGCGGATGGGCTGCGCGTGAGTCCCCACGTTAGAAAGTCACATGCGGCGCGACAAGGGTGTTGCCGCGTCGGGGGGGGAGTTCCGCAGCACCCGTAGAGGATCCCCTGCAGGAGCGCCCTCGCTTCACCCTACCCGTCTCCCCGGCACGAAGATGTCCGGCACCCTCACACTCTCGCTCCCGTTCAGGCGCGACTCCTCGGCCAGGAACGCCAGCACGTGGCTGGGCAGCGACGTCTCGAGCGAGGTCATGACCCCGAGGTGCTCGCCCTCGGTCAGGTGCTCGTAGAGCGCGTGCAGCAACGCCAGGTCGCCGCCGCCGTGGTGGTCGGCGAAGGCGGGTAGCGCCACCTCCTCGACCAGCAGCTCGTCCTTGCGCCCGGTGAAGTGCGAGATCTCCAATCGGTTGCGCCTGAGGTCGCCGAAGAGCTCGGCCTCATCGAACTGGATCGTGATCTTGCGCGTGTTGTCGGCGGTGTGCGCATACAGCCCGAAGGTAGCGATCAGCCCGGAGGCGAACTCGAGCGTCACCGTCTGAAAGTCGCAGACGTCGTTGTCGCAGCGCCAGACGCAGCGGCCGTAGGGGCCCTCCTCGATCGACGCACGCCGCGCGGCGATCGACGTCGAGCCGGGCGTCACCACTTCGAACGGCCACTCCGGCCGCTCGTTCAGGTAGAAGCGCGTCGCGCTGTAGAGGCACTCGTCCTGGAGCGGGCAGTCGACGCAGCGCTCCGTGGCGCCGGGCGGTGCGTGTGCCTCGGTGAAGTAGGTCAGCGCGCCGTGGGACGAGACCGACTCCACGTGCTCGCCGACGAGCCAGTAGAGGATGTCCAGGTCGTGCGAACTCTTGGTCAGGATGATCGGCGCCGAGGTCTCGCTGCGCCCCCAGTTGCCCCGAACGTAGCTGTGTGCGAAGTGCCAGTGCCCGACGTTTTCGGCGAGTTGGATGTGGCGCACGCCACCGAAGCGCCCCGAGTCGACGATCTCCTTGATCCTACGGAAGAACGGCGAGTATCTCAGCACGTGCGCGACGAAGATTCGGTTGCCGTGCGTCTGCTGCAGGTCGAGAAGCTGCAGGCAGTCGGGCAGATTCGTCGCGATCGGCTTCTCGAGGACCACGTCGTAGCCGAGCCGTGAGACCGCCTCGCACACCTCGAAGTGCGTCGGATCGGGCGTGCAGATGAAGACCAGGTCGCCGCAGCGCGGCACGGCGACCAGCTCGTCGACCGTGGCGAAGGCCCGCTCCGGCGGGATGCGGTAGCGCCTCTGAAACTCGGCGCGCCTGAGCGGGTCGGGCTCGACCACGCCACAGAGTCTGAAGCCGGTGTCGTGTGTGACGATCAACTCCGCGAAGACACGGTTGCCCCTCGCACCCGCGCCGATGATGATGACATCCTTCATGAGCCGTCCACGACTGCTGTGCCTACGGTGTCGGTGTGCGCCCGAAGCGGCATCGCATCGTCGACGCCGAGCGCCTGTCTCGCACTGCGCGTGGCGGCGAGGGTGAGCCAGACCGCGAGGCCGCCGGTCACGACGAACACGGCGCCGAGCACCGTGCGCTTGAGCAGGAGATGTCCGACGCCCAGCATCAGGCCGAAGACGGCGATGTTGCCGCCGACCCACGCGACGCCGATCCGCCGCGCCGCCCGCCGCGACGCCTCGCCGCCCAGCCCGCCCCACCACCCCGGCGGCCGGACGCGCTCGAAGAAGCGCGCCAGATGCTCGCGCGGCTCCGGCGGCGTGAGGAACGTGGCCGCGAGCGACGCCGTCGTCGACAGCGCCACGATGGCGACCAGCAGATACTCGTCCCGCGTGTCGGGGTAGAGGGCGGAGAGCACCAGGGCCGCCACCGTTGCAACGGCCATACCGACGATCTCGGTCCAGGCGTTGACCCGCCACCAAACCCAGCGCAGTATCGCCGGCAGCCCGAGTCCGGCGCCGAGTGCGACGAAGAACTTCCACGCCTTCTCCACACTCGAGATCTGACTGGCGATTCCGACGGCCAGGAGCGAGAGGCCGACCACCGTGAGGCGGCTGATCACGACCAGCTCGCGTTGTGACGCTTCGGGACGCAGGAAGCGCCGGTAGAGGTCGTTGACCAGGTAGCTCGTCCCCCAGTTGATGTGCGTATCGACCGTGCTCATGAAGGCGGCGAGGAGGCTGGCGAAGACGAGGCCGAGGAGCCCCGCCGGGAGGAGCAGCGACATGAGGACCGGGTACGCCATCTCGCGGTCCGCGCCTACAACCGCAGCGCCCGCGCCCGTCACCTCGCTGCCGAGTGGGAAGACGACCAGCGCGCCCAGTCCGATCAGGATCCACGGCCAGGTGCGCAGCCCGTAGTTCGCCACGCAGAACCAGA
>CALKIP010000092.1 GCA_937995995.1 uncultured bacterium | reverse complement strand
CCCTCGAGCAGGCCGGGATGCTCAAGATGGACTTCCTCGGCCTGAAGACGCTCACCGTGATCTACGACGCGGTGCGCGCGATCCGCGAACGGCACGGCGCGCTGCGCCACCCGGTCACGGGCGAGGAGTTCGCGCGCATCGAAGATGTACCACTCGACGACCCCGCGGTCTACGAGATGCTGGCGCGCGGCGGGACGATGGGCGTCTTCCAGTTCGAATCGGCGCTGGCCACCGAAAAGTTGCGAGCCATGCGCTGCGACCGCTTCGAAGACCTGGTCGCGACGAACGCGCTGATCCGGCCGGGGCCGCTCGACAGCGGGATGACGGACGTCTACATCCGCCGCAAGCTGGGCCGCGAGGCGGTTCGCTACCCGCTGCCACAGCTCGAGGAGGTGCTGGCGTCGACGTACGGCGTCATCACCTACCAGGAGCAGGTGATGCGCATCGCACAGGTCCTGGCCGGCTTCACGCTGGCCGAAGCGGACGTGATGCGCAAAGCCGTCGGCAAGAAGGACGCGGACCTCATCCGGGCGGAGATCGGCAAGTTCATCGAGCGCGCCGTCGCCAACGGGGTGGACGAGCGGACGGCACGCGACATCGGCGAGCAGATCGAGACGTTCGGCCGCTACGGCTTCAACCGCTCGCACAGCGTGGCGTACGGGCTCCTGAGCTACCAGACGGCGTGGCTCAAGCGGCACTATCCGGCGGAGTTCATGGCGGCGCTCCTCTCGTCCGTAGTGGACAAAACCGATGATGTGGTGAAGTATATCGGAGAGTGCCGCGAGCTGGGTCGCTACATCCCGGACCGTCCGGGCGGAATCGAGGTGCTCCCGCCGGACGTGAACGAGTCCGGCTGGAAGTTCACCCCGGTCTCGGACGACCAGATCCGTTTCGGGCTGGGTGCGGTCCGCGGCGTGGGTGAGGGCGCGGTGCGCTCGATCCTCGGCGCACGGGCCGAGGCTGGACCGTTCACCTCGCTCTTCGACCTGGCCGACCGGGTCGACCTTCGCGCCGCGGGGAAGCGCACGCTCGAAGCGCTCGTCCTGGCCGGTGCCTGCGACTCACTCGCCGCGCGCCTCGACTCCGGCGCGCCGCACCGTGCGCAGCTCCTGGCCGGGCTGGACGACGCGGTCCGCGAGGCGCAGCTCCGCGCGGCGGAGCGGGAGTCGGGCCAGGTGTCGCTCTTCGATGCCTTCGACGGTGACTCGGCATCCGAAGCGCAGGAGCTGCGGCCGGAGCCGAAGTTGCCCGAGGTCGAGCCGTGGCCCGAGGCGGACCGGCTCGCCAAGGAAAAGGAGATCCTGGGCTTCTTCATCAGCGGTCACCCGCTGGACAAGTTCCGTGAGGAAGTGCGAGTCTTCGAGCACGTCAACACGGCGAATCTCAAGGAGTACCGGGACCAGAAGATCGAGCTGGCGTGCGTGGTGACCTCGATCAGCCGCCAGATCTCGCGAAGGAACGGCAACGAGTGGGGCCGGATCACGGTCGAGGACTTCCATGGCACGGCGAGCGTGCTGGCGTTCGGTGAGTCGTGGGAGCGCTGTCGCGACCTGCTGGTCCAGGACTCGGCGGTCCTGATCTGGGGCAGCGTTTCGGGCCGCGAGCGTGACGAGGACGATCCGCCTATCTTCCTCGACGACGTCGCACCGTTGTCGGAGATACGCGGCACGGATGCCATTGCACTCGAGCTCCAGCTCGCGCCCGGCCGCGGCGACGTCGAGGCGATCGAGGCGGCGACGAGGGCGCTGCACGCCCACCCCGGCGAGGCGCCGCTCTTCGTGCGCTGGCTGGACGAACCGCCGGCCCAGGCGGCAGGTGCGAACGGCGCCACGCCGAACGGCGGAGCGGCAGGCCAGAACGGCGGCCGCGGCGACAATGGTAACGGAAAGAGTGACGGCGCGGCGGTCGGACGGCGGTTTCGTTCCCGCAGCATCACGGTCACGCCGAGCGAGGCGCTCCTCGAGGAGCTGAGGGAGCTCTTCGGCGTGGACCACGTACGATTGGTGAGGATGTGAGGAGTCGGGGAGAATGAGCGCCCCACAATTGGATTTCGAGAAGGGCATAAGGGAACTCGAGCAGCAGATCGAACGTCTCCAGGAACTCGCCGGAAAGAGCGGACTGAACGTGGCGGACGAGATTGCGATCTTGGAAAACAAGCTCGAGCAGCTAAAGACGGAGACCTATCAAGGCCTCTCGCCCATCGAGCGGGTGCAGCTCGCACGACACCCGCAGCGGCCGTACACGCTCGACTTCATTGCACGGGCGTTCACGGACTTCATCGAGCTGCACGGTGACCGGTCGTTCCGTGACGATGCGGCGATCGTAGGCGGGTGGGCCCGCCTAGAGGGCCGCACGGTCATGGTCGTCGGGCACCAGAAGGGCCGCGACATGAAGGCCAACCTGCAGCGCAACTTCGGCATGCCCCACCCCGAGGGCTACCGCAAGGCGCTGCGACTCATGCAGCTCGCCGAGAAGTTCGGCCACCCGATCATCACGCTGATCGACACACCGGGCGCCTACCCGGGGATCGGCGCCGAGGAGCGCGGGCAGGGCGAGGCGATCGCGCGCAACTTGCTGGAGATGGCTCGCCTGCGCGTGCCCACGATCTCCGTCGTGATCGGCGAAGGTGGCAGCGGTGGCGCACTGGCACTGGGCGTCACCGACCGGATCCTCATGCTCGAAAACGCGGTCTACAGCGTCATCACGCCCGAGGGCTGTGCGGCCATTCTCTGGAAGACCGCCGAGGAGCGCGACAAGGCGGCGGCGGCTCTCAAGGTGACCGCCACCGACCTCCAGGCGCTCGACGTGATCGACGAGATCATCCCGGAGCCGGTGGGCGGCGCTCACGCCGACTGGGATGGCACGGCGGAGGCGCTCAAGGCAGCGCTCGTCCGCCACCTGGACGAACTCCGCGCTCTGGCCCCGGAAGAGTTGGTCGAGAACCGGCTCGAGAAGTACGGCCGGATGGGTGAATGGCGCTCCGTAGCCGCGGGTGCGTAGCCGCGACGGCGCGACGGGGCCGCGCTCGCGGCCGCAATGCTCGCCAGTGAACAGGAGGGCCGATCATGGCCCAGATCGTAGAAGTCCAATTCAAGGGCAACCGCAAGGATTACTTCGCCACGAACGGCGAGGCGATCCGGCTGAATGAGTATGTCCTCGTCGAGGCGGACCGTGGGGAGGACCTGGGCAAGGTCACGGCGACCGGTGCCATCGCCGAGCGCAAGTGCACCGGCTGCACCACGGGGTGTGCCGCCCCGGTGCCGGAGCGGCGTGTGGTCCGCACCGCCGGCAATGAAGAGGTCTCACAGCTGAAGTCGCTGCGTGAGGACGAAGACCGCGTCCGCCGGGTCACCCGGGAGAAGGTGAAGAAGTTCGGCCTCAAGATGAAGGTCACCGAGGCCGAGTGGCAGTTTGACAAGAACAAGCTGACCATCTACTTCACCGCCGAGCGCCGCGTCGACTTTCGCGAGCTGGTGCGGGATCTGGCACGAACGTTCCGTACCCGCATCGAGCTCAAGCAGATCGGCGTCCGCGACGAGGCCGCGCTCCTGGGGGGTGTCGGGCGCTGCGGCAGAGAGCTGTGCTGCTCGACCTGGCTGCGGGAGATCAAGCCGGTCAGCCTGCAGCTCGCCAAGGATCAGCGCCTCTCGTTGAACCCCGCGCAGATCTCGGGGTGCTGCGGACGTCTGATGTGCTGCCTGACATACGAGCACGACGCGTACGTGCAGGCGCGCAAGAAGTTCCCCCGCGAGGGCAAGACGCTGCACACCGAACTCGGCCGCGAGCGCGTCGTCAGCGTCGATATCTGGCGCGAGCGGGTACTCCTCAGGGCCGAGGATGGCAGCCGACGCAGCGTCGCCCTCGCCGACCTCAGGGCCGAGGTGGCCCGGGCGGGGGCGGGAAACAGAAACGACAACGACCGAAGGGACGGGGGACGCAAGCGGTGAACGGTCGCGACAACGTGTACATCACCACGGCCATCGACTACGCGAACGGGCCGCCACACATGGGCCACGCGCTGGAGAAGATCGGTGCCGACGCGATGGCCCGCTACCGTCGCCTCAAGGGGGAGCGGGTCTATTTCGTCATCGGCATGGACGAGCACGGGCTCAAGGTCCTGCAGAGCGCCGAGGCCGCCGATGTCTCGCCACAGGAGTGGGTGGACGGGATCGCCGAGCAGTTCCGAGCCACCTGGGAAACGCTCGGCATCAGCAACGACGACTTCATCCGCACGACGCAGCCCCGACACACTCGCGCCGTCGATGCGATGATCGAGCGGATGCAGGCCTCCGGCGACCTCTATCGCGGCAAGTACGAAGGCTACTACTGCGTGGGCTGCGAGGCGTTCAAGCGCGAGGACGAACTGATCCAGGCCCCCGGCGACGATTCGGGACCCGCGTTTCGCTGCCCCATCCACCCCACCCGTGAGGTGGTGTGGACGGAAGAGGAGAACTGGTTCTTCCGCCTGTCCGCCTATCAGGAGCGCCTGCTGCGGCTCCTCGACGAGCGACCCGAGTTCATCCAGCCCGAGAGCCGGCGCAACGAGATCCGCCGCGTCATCGAGGGCGGCCTGGAGGACATCTCCGTCTCCCGTGCCCGACTGCCGTGGGGCGTGCCCTGGCCCGGCGACCCGGATAGTACCGTCTACGTCTGGATCGATGCGCTGACCAATTACCTCTCCGCCATCGACTTTCCGGACGAGTCGTTCCTGGAATACTGGCCGGCGGACTACCATGTGGTCGGAAAGGACATCACGCGCTTCCACTGCATCTACTGGCCGGCCATGCTGCTGAGTGCCGGCCTCGAGCTGCCTGGAACCGTATGGGGCCACGGCTTCATCACCATCGGCGAGCGCAAGATGTCCAAGTCGGAGGGTGTCACCGTAACCCTCGAGCAGGCCATAGCCCGGCACGGGCCGGATGCCCTGCGCTACTACCTCCTCCGGGAAATCCCCTGGAACGGAGACGGCGAGTTCTCCTGGGACCGCTTCGACGATCGATACACTGCGGACCTGGCCAATAACTTCGGCAACCTCGCCAATCGCGCGCTCTCCATGGTCGAGCGCTACCGCGATGGCGTCATCCCCTCCGGTGCTGCCACGGATCTCGACCATCGCATCGCCGATGCCGTCGTCCGGTACCGCACCGCCATGGATGCGAACCTGCTGCACCAGGGCGCGGCCATCGCCCTCGAGCTCGCCGATGAGGGTAACGGCTTCATCGAGGAACGTGCCCCGTGGAAGCAGGCCAGAGAGCCGGAGCAGGCAGAGGCCCTCGACGAGACGCTCGCTTCGCTTTGCCGGTCCGTGGTCGCGATCGCCTCGCTCCTCTCGCCCTTCATGCCGCGCAAGATGGCCGACCTGGTCGGCCGCTTCGGCTTCGACCGGCCCCCGGAGATCGGAACCCTCGCCGAGCTCGATCTCGCCGGTCGTACCGTGAATCGTGGAGACGTCCTTTTCCCGAAGGACGCCTCGTAGCGGCGGCACACCACTGAAAAAGAGTTCCGCCTACGAAAAAGATTAGTGGAGCCCGGGTCCGTCGCCCGGGCTCCACTCTTCTTTATATCCTTTTCTGTCAAACACTTCCGAAAATCGAACAGCTCGGAACGAGGTTTGCTGAACGCAACGGCGAGTAAACCCTCACTTGACACCTGCCGACAATCAGAATTAACGTGGCCGCCCACTCTCCTAGATTGATCCTGGAAGCGGAGTGAACGGGCGAGCCGGTGGCACCTCGCCTCGTGCGGAGTCCACGCTTCCAGATTCCTGAGGGCAACATGGTTCGACGGCAATGGACGCTGCTACTAGTCTCGGACGACCAGACGTCGGTGCGTCAGTTTCGGCTGTCGCCCGATCGTCTCCGGTACGGGGCGATTGCGGGGCTAGTGCTTCTTCTCGTGCTCCTTACGCTGTCGATCGGCTTTTTCGTTCGTCAGGGACAGCGTTTGCGTGCCGAGCGGCTCGAGCGTGAGAACGAGTATCTGACCGCGGAGGTGCAGACGATCCGCACTCGCATGGAGATGCTCGAGGGCACGCTGGAAGAGCTCTCCGCGAAGGATGCGAAGTACCGGTTGCTGGCGGGGCTCGAGCCGATCGACGAGGATGTTCGCCAGGCCGGTATCGGTGGTCCGGGTACGGCGACGCTGACGGCCAGCGAACTGTATCGAATATCTCCGGAGAAGGGCGAGCTCGCGTTCTCGACGGCATACGACTTGAATGCGATGGTGCGCCGCGCGGAACTCCTTGCGAAGAGCTGGGACGAGGCGAGGAGTTCGCTGGAGTCGGAGCATGCGAGGCTGCTTACCGTGCCGTCGATCGTCCCGGCGAACGGCTACATCTCGAGTTCGTTCAGCCGCAGTCGCTGGCACCCGATCTTGAATCGGGCGCGACCGCACGAGGGGATCGACATCGCCGCACCGATCGGCACGCCGATCCTGGCGGCGGGTAACGGGCGGGTCACCTTCGCCGGCCGAAACGGCGACTACGGCTACATGGTCGAGATCAGCCATGGCGATGGCTTGAAGACGCGCTACGCGCACATGAACCGCCAGCCGGAGGTTCGGAAGGGACAGCAGGTGGAGCGGTGGCAGAAGATCGGCGAGGTCGGCCAGTCGGGACTGGCCTCGGCGCCGCACCTCCACTACGAGGTCCTGAAGAACGGTGTGCCGCAGAACCCGAGCTACTACATCTTCAACGCGGAGAAGGACTAGCCCCTTCCGGGACTGGTCCCCGCGTACGGCGGGACACGGCAGCGACGAAACGGGCGCCCCCAGCGGGTGCCCTTTTCTTTTTGGGTGAGCATGAGTTGCACGGCACTGTTATGGATCGCGCTCCAGGTGCCGCCCGGTATCGTGGCGGGCAGTGGGCCCCCTGCGCCGGGCGACAGTGCGTCCCTCAGGGTAGCGGCGTCCCCGGCCGTGGCCGACGCCTTATGGGAGG
>CALKIP010000091.1 GCA_937995995.1 uncultured bacterium | reverse complement strand
TCATCGTCAAGCTGGATGGCGAGCCGATTCGAGATGCCACGCAACTGATCAGCACGCTGGCCCGTCGCCAGCCGGGAGAGGTCGTGGAGCTCGAGATCATCCGTGACCGAAAGCGCCGCACCGTACGCGTCGAGCTGGGCCAGTTCGAGACGGAGGAAGCCCCGGCGCGTGAGAGCAAGGCGAGACCACGGGTCGAGGAGGTACTCGGCTTCCGCACCGAGCCCCTGACACCCGAGCAGGTCCGACGTCTGGACGTCGACCCCGACGAGGGCGTGCTCCTCGCGGAGGTGCGGCCGTTCAGCCCCGCCGCTCAGGCCGGTCTGCGGCCCGGCCTCATCCTGCTCCGACTCAACGGCAAGGATATCGACTCGCCGGCGGACGTCGAGAAGATCGCCGCTGAGATCGAGCCGGGCGACGTCGTCTCCGCCGTGGTCCGCATCCCGGGTCAAGGCGATACGATCATCAACTACCGGACGCGGCGGTAGGCACCTCCGCCGCAGAAAGCCGCACATGGATGGCGGTGCCCTGGCCGAGTTCGCTCTCGGCTTCCAGGGCGCCGCCCCAGCTTTCGACGAGGCGCCGCACGATCGCGAGGCCGAGGCCCGTGCCCGAGGAGCGAGTGGAGAAGTGTGGCTCGAAGATTCGCGGCAGCAATTCCGGCTCGATCCCGGGCCCGTCGTCGGCCACGACGATCTCAACCTCATCGCCGGCGCACCGGGCCGTCACGATGACTGACCCGCCACCATCGAGCGCCACGTGCGCATTCTCCAGCAGGTTGAGCAGGACCTCCTTCAACTCGCCCGCCCGCGCCATGACCGGAGGCAGCCCCTCCTCGATCTCGGCACGGTAGCTCACCCCTGCATCGCCTGTTCGGTAGAGTGTCAGCGCCTCGCGAATCGATGCCCCCGCATCGACCGGCACGATGGGGCCCTCCGACTCCGGTGGTGCGCCGTAACGCGAAAACGCACGCGCGATCTCCGTCAGCCGGTCGATCTCGGTGAGGATCTGCTCTACGTTGGTGTCCAGGATCTCGCCGAAATCCTGTCTGCCGTCCCGGTACGCACGGCGCAGGTGCTGCACCGAGAGCTTGATCGGTGTGAGCGGGTTCTTGATCTCATGGGCCACCTGCCGGGACATCTCGCCCCACGCCAGCACACGCGCAGTATGCACCTCACGCGCCCGGGCCTCGCGCAGTCGCCGCACCATGCGGTTGAATGATGCGAAGACCTCGCCGAACTCGCCCGCACCGGTCCCCGGCTCCGGGAGGCTCACGCGCAGGCGCCCCCGCCCTACCGCCGCCGAGGCGCGCCGAAGCTGGCCGATCGGACGTGACAGTGCTCGCCCGACTAGAACCGAGAGCGAGAGCGAGAGGAGCCCGCCGAGCAGTACGGCGAAGAGGATCAGGTCCGCCAGTTCCCGCTGCCGCAGCGTCGCCTCGCCCGTAGCCAGCGATACCGGAACGGCGATCGTGCCCGCAGGTAGCGGTCGGTACGCCACGATGTAGGGCCGCCGCGCCAGCGTCTTCATCTCGACCACGCCGAGTTCCTCCCCCGACTGGAGTGTGGCGTATACCGAAGGCGGCATCCACGCACCGAAAAGGCCGAGCTCGACCACCTCGGGTGAAGAAGCTCGTGCCAGCTCGCCGCGATGGTAGTAGAGCACCTCTTCACCGATGCGCTCCGCGATCGTGGGCCACTCGCCGGGTAGTTCGCCGAACGCTTCGACCGCCTGTGCCGCCGCTCGCTCCGCCACCACACGCGCCGTGCGCGCGGCCTCTCCCGCGAGTGCCCTGTAGGCCGCGGCGCCGAACACCACGGTCGGCAGCAGGAAGAAGGCGAAGAGGGCGAGGGTTACGCGTGCCCGGAAGGTCCCGAGCCACGCCACCCATCCACCCGGCGGCGAGGGCGGCTCGCCGCGCGCCGTGGAGCCCACCACCCACAGGAGTGCCAGGAGGATGAGATCGATCGTAAGGAGCAGCGCGCCTCGAGCCAGCAGGATCCCGAGCGAAGGCAGTCGTAGCTCGAGGTGCGCGTGATACGCGCCGTCGGGGTAACGAAGATTCTTCTCGCTACGCCAGCCCTGATCGGTCCGGATCCATTGGGTCGGCCCATCCTCCTCTGCATCGATGCGTGTGACCGGGACGAGGGTGAGGCGCGTCTCGGGCCTCGGCTGTGCGCCGAAAATCGGTGCCAGGAACGTCGGCCGGTCCAGACTGCGCCGTGGCGGTACCACGACGGTTACCGCGCGCTCGCCCGCCAGCGGCACCGCCAGGATCTGGCCGCCGCCCTCGCGGAACGCCGGTTCGTGTACCGGCCGGCCGAGGGCACGGGCTCGCTCGATCTCGCTTAGCAGTTGCCGGTCCGTGATCCGCCGGGCCAGTTGCACGCTCGCAGGATCGCCGACCGTGAGTTCCAGCCGCTGCGCGTCGGCGGGCCGCCAGAGCCGGACCTGGGCGGGGTATGACTCGCGGGCAAGCCCACTGGCCACCCATGTCCGGTAGAGAAATTCGACGCCGTCTTCACCTCGTGCATCACGTCGCTTCGCCTCGTCGGCGAAACGGTTCAGGAGGTAGTCGAGGAAAGGGTCGGGCCGCGGCCCAAGCGTGGCGAGCTCACGGTCGGCGGCCCGAAGCTTCGCATCGACCTCCGTCACCCAGAGGTGTGGCAGGATGGCGCTCGCTGCGAGCCACCCCGCGACCAGCCACCGCACCACCTGGCGGCCTCGGCCCGCGTACGGCATGATCCCGATGGAAAGCAGTGCGAACGGGGCCGCCCACAGGAGCGGTAGCCACGCGGAGACCTCTCGGGTGAGCCGCCAGTGCAGGAGCACGGACGCGGCGAGCGCCAGACTCAAGACGGCACCACCGGCCAGCGCGAACGGGCGCACGCGGCCCGCCCGGCCCTGGGGCAGCGCCAGGGCAGCGATCATCGTGAGGACGAGGAGCGCCACCACCTGGACCCCACCCCAGTAGGCGAGTCCACCTTCGAGCAGATTCGGCGCTGCGCCCGAAAGCAGGAGGCGGAGTCCGCCGGTGAAGCCGACGGCTACGGCGGCCATCCCGATCACCGTGGCCACATGACCCGCACGTCGGCCCAGGTGCGTAGGGCGGGCCACGGCCGTGAGTGCGCCCAGGGGCAGCAGCACGGCGAGCAGCCGCCCGAGCGATGGCTCGCCGGGCACAGGCAGCAGATAGAGCGCGGGAGAGAACGGATGGCCCGTGCCAATCACGGCATCGAGCGGCGCCGCGGCCAGGGCCACCGCTACTCCGAGGAGAGGTGCCGCCGTCGCAATCCCGGCGCCTCGATACTCCCGCAGCCACGCAGTGGTCAGGAGGAGCAGCGCCACCGCAACCAGGGGCACTACGACGCGGCGTCCGAGCTGGCCGAGTTGCATGCGCAACTCCGTCCCCGTCGCCGGCTCGAAACGGGCGGGCCCACCCGTGCCACCATCCGCCCCCAGCCCCCACGCGCCAGCCGGCCCCGCACCCGCCTCAAAGTACGGCCGCGAACCGAACGACTCTGCGAAGCGGTCCGCATAACCGTCCATCCCCTGCCCCTCCAGGATCAGCCCCGTCTGGAGGAGCGTCGCCGCTACCACCCGTTCGTTCCGCCCCTCGACGGGGTGGATGACGTACAGATACCCGAAGAGCGGGCGCTCCGCGTAGAGGACCTCGCTCTCGCCGAGCCTCGCGGCCACCGGCAGGGCGCCCCGGTGATCACCCGCCCACGCCACGATCTCACCTGCCCGGTCCACGACGGCGAGCGCGGATACGCCGGTGCGGGCGCGGATCGCGGATAGGTCGTCGAAGAGGTCGGCCGAATGCACTGCGGACGCCCGTGTCGCCGCCTCCCTCGCGGCATGCCGACTCGCCTCGAGCAGCACACCCATGCCACGTCCGAGCTCGGCACTCAGGCTGGCATCACGCTCCGCGCTCAACGCGGGCCACTCCGCCTCGATGTGCTCGAGGCGGTTCTGTATCGTCAGCCCAGTGACTATTGCCATGACCAGAGCGGCGGCGGCGAGGGGGATGACCGAGAGCCCACGCACGATCCGTCGGGCCACGACCCACAGTATGCCAATGCCGAGCGCAGCCGCCGCCGCGGCCAGGTAGATGGGGTCCAGCACGCGCGCCCACAGCAGCACCAGAAGCGCCGCGACGTAGCCGACCGCGCACGCGACAGCCATATTGCGCCGAGTCACGCTTCCCCCACGTCGGGATGAATGGGATGCACGATAGCGGAACGCCCCTCTCTCTGGATGAACTGAGCTGGGTCGATGTGACCGCCCATTTGGCCCGGGATGCACGCCTGATCGTGCCCGTCGGTGCAATGGAGCAGCACGGCCCGCACCTCCCCCTGGGCACGAACGTTCTCATCGCCCGGCGGCTGGCCATCGATCTCTCGCACGAGTTCGGCGTGCTCCGCGCGCCGACGTTCAGCTACGGCGTCAACGTCGAGACCGAGCGAGCCTTTGCCGGTACGGCGACGTTGAGCCCCAAGACGCTGCACCGCGCACTCAACGAACTCCTCGGCTCGTGGGAAAGGCATGGTGTCACCGAGTTCATCGTGATCACGGCTCACCGACACGAGCCACACCTCGATGCACTGGCCACTCTGCTCACCTATCGTGCGCGTGTGCGCGTGGTCGAGATCTGGGATACGGATGTCAGCCACCTGCTCGAGAAGCAAGATTACCCGATGCACGGGGGCGAGGCCGAGACGTCGGTCATGTTGTATCTCTACCCCGAGCTGGTCCGAATGGATCGCGCCCGGGACTTCCCGCTCTCGTCCGGCAAGTTCCAGCGTTATATTCGAGGGGGAATGCCGGTGCCGCCCCCAGGCACCGCCGGGGCGATCGGATATCCGACCGCGGCTGGTGTCGAAAAGGGCAAGAGAATCTACGCTGCGATACACGCCGCAGTCCGCCTCGCCGTATTTCTCCGGCCCTGCCAGGCCGACACCGATACCGTGTAGCACGATACCGATCCTTTGCGACGAAGTTGAACCCCACTCCCTGGCTGGTGTATACCTCCAGCTTCCGATGCTCCGACGGAGGACTCCCTGATGAGACGTCCCTCAGCTCGATGCTTTCTCTTCCCGCTGCTCATTGTTGTCTCGCTCATCGCGCCGAACGCAGTCCACGCCCAGACGGTCTCGCTCGATGAAGGCACGTTCCGCCTCCTCAAGGGTGGCGACGAGGTCGGCACGGAGCGCTTCACGATTCGGCAGAGCGGGTCCGGCGGCGAGATGGGCCTCATCGCCCAGGGCACCGTCGTCATCGACACAACGGGAACGCCCGAGGAAACCCGGTCGACACTACGCGTGGAAGGTCCAGCACTGCGGCCGGCTGCGTACGATGTCACGCAGAGAGGCACGGATACGCAGCGCATCGCCGGGCGCGTGGTCGGCTCCCGCTTCAGTGCACGCATCCTCTCGTCCACAGGGGAACAGATGCGCGAGTACCTCGCCAGCAACGGGGCCGTACTCGTCGACGAGGGCGTGGCCCACCACCATTTCTTCCTGGCCCGCCGCGCGGACGGTGGATCAACGCGCATGCCCGTCATCATTCCCCGCCAGAACCGTCAGGTTTCCGCTCAGGTGGCGGAGCATGGACGCGAGACGATCCGTATCGGTGGCCGAAGCATCGATGCACGCCGGCTCACCGTCACTCCCGCTGGCGCGCCCGAGCGGCACGTCTGGGTCGATGACCAGAGCCGGGTGCTCCGTCTCACGATCCCCGACCAGCGCTTCGAGGCGGTACGCACGACGGTTCCGCGGTAGCCGATTCCACTTTGCCTTGCCCACGCAACGGGTGGAATTAACTTGAAAATCGGCTCGCCCGCGCCGACGGATGGAGAATTTGAAACCTCGCGGGCATCTGCATCGTAAAGTGCCACCGTTCGGTGGAACGGCAACGGGTCGGCGCCCGGTGGCGCCCCCCATTCAGAAGGAGATGCGAGCGGTGCTCTCACCCACACGGTTCCGGTCCCTGCTTCGGATCCCGGTCCTGCTCCTCGTGCCCATGCTGCCCGGAGTGGCGGCGGCTCAGCAGACCCCCGCGACGCTCACACTCGAAGAGGCCATTGAGCTGGCACGCCGGAACAACCCGGAGTTCCTGATCCAGTCGAACGATGTCTCCGAGGCCGAATGGACGGTCCGTGAGGCATACGGCAACCTGCTGCCGAGTGCTTCCGTCGGCGGAGGTCTCGCCTACCAGGCCGGCGGGCAGCAGCGGCTCGGCATCTTCACCAGCGACGAACTCGGCTTCGCCGACACGCCGGGCTATCTCTCGTCCAGTTACTCGCTCAGTCTCAACTACCGGCTGACCGGCGAGACACTGCTTCGGCCGCGCCAGGCCAAGGCGAACCGCTCGGCCACGACGGCGCGCATCGAGGCCGCCGGCTTCCAGCTCGCCGCCGACGTCACGCGCCAGTACCTGGCTGCCGTTGCGGCGCGCGATGGGGTCATGCTGGCGCGACAGGAACTCGAGCGCGCGGACGAGAACCTGCGCCTGGCCGAAGCGCGTGTCGCCGTCGGCGCCTCGATCGGACTCGATGCCAAGCAGGCGGAAGTCGAGCGCGGACGCGCGGAGGTCGAACTGCTCAAGGCCGAGAACCTGCTGCGCACCGAGACGCTGCGCCTCATGGAGGGCATCGGCATCGACGTGACCGACGAGGTCGAGCTTACCAGTGCCTTCAACGTCTTCGCCCCCGAGTGGTCGCGTGAGGAGCTCGTCGCTGCAGCGCTCGACCGCCACCCGCAGCTACGCGCACAGCGGGCACAGGAACGCGCCGCCGAGACGAACGTGAAGATGGCCCGTAGCCAGTACCTGCCTAGCCTGGACTTTTCAGTGGGCTGGAGTGGCTACGCCCGCGAGGCGACCGATGGGGACTACCTGATCCAGCAGTACCGGGACGGCATCAACACGCAGCGCGACAACTGCGAGTTCACGAACATGCTCGTCACGCGCCTGAACCCGCCGCTCCCGACGGAAAACTGCGCGGCCATCGTCGCCGATCCCGCACGTGAGGCCGAGATCCTCGCCAATAACAACGTCTTCCCGTTCAACATGACGCGCGAGCCGTGGTCGGCCTCGCTGCGGATCTCGCTGCCGATCTTCAACGGGTTCACCCGTGAGCGCCAGCTCGAGACCGCGCGCGTCGCCGCGGAGGACGCCCGGCTCCGGCTGCGTGCGGAGGAGCTGCGCATCAAGACCCAGGTCGCCAGCGCGCACCAGAACCTCGAGACCGCCCACCGGGCCGTCACGCTCGAGGAGCGCAATCGCGAACTGGCCGCCGAGCAGCTCGAGCTCGCACGCGAGCGCTACCGCGTCGGCGCCATCTCGTTCGTCGACCTGGTCGATGCCGAGACCCGGAAGTCTCAGGCCGATCGGGCCTATCTACAAGCCGTATACGCATTCCACGAGGGACTGGCCGCACTCGAGGCGGCCGTCGGCCGGAGCTTGCGTCCGGCGGGGGAGGAACAGGAATGAAGAGACGCACGAAGGTCGGACTTGTCGTTGGCGCCGTCGTTCTCGTTGGCATCATCGGCGCACTGGCCGCCGGTGGCGGTGAGCGAGGCGTCGAGGTCCGCGTCGAGGCGGTCCAGCCACGCGACCTCGTCGCCACCGTCACCGGCAACGGCTGGATCCGACCGCACCTCGCCGTCGAGATCCAGGCCGACATCATGGGCCGCATCACCGACCTCTGGGTGAGGGAAGGCGATTCCGTGACCCGCGGCCAGGAGCTCCTCCGCATCGACCCGACCCAGTACGAGGCACTGGTTGCACGCGCGAAGGCCGCCGTGAGCGAGGCCTTGGCCCGTCAGGCCCAAGCTCGGGCCAACCTGATCCAGGCGGAGCGCAGCTTCCAGCGCGCCGAGGCGCTTGCTCAGCGCGACACCGGCTTCGTCAGCCGTCAGCAGCTCGAGGAGGCCGAAACCCAGGTCCTCGTCAACCGAGAGCTCGTGACGGCGGCCGAGCACAGCGTCGCGCAGGCCCGCGCGGCGCTAAAGGAGGCCGAGGACCAGCTCGCCAAGACGACGATCAGCTCGCCGATCGACGGCGTCGTCACTCGCCTCAACGTCGAGGAGGGCGAGACCGCGATCGTCGGCACGATGAACAACCCGGGCAGCCTCCTCCTCACCGTCAGCGACCTATCGGTGATGGAGGCCGTCGTGCGAGTCGACGAGACCGATGTCCCACACATCGAACTCGGCGACAGCGCATCGATCCAGATCGACGCCTTCCCGCGCCGCACCTTCACCGGTCGCGTCGTCGAGATCGCGCACAGCTCGGTTCGCCCGCCTGAAAGCATGACCGGGGCTCCGAGCAGCCAGTCGCAGGCGGTCGACTTCGAGGTCGTAATCCGCCTCGACGACCCGCCGCCCGTGCTGCGACCCGACCTCTCGGCAACGTCCGAGATCGTGACGGACCAGCGCGCCGGCGTCCTCTCGATCCCCATCATCGCGCTGACCGTCCGCGAGTCCGGCGAACTCGAGGCGATCCCGCAAGAGAGCTCCGAGGCACAGGCAGCGGCAGACGCGGCGAGCGGCCAACGCAAGGACGTCGAAGGCGTCTTCGTCCTGCGCGATGGGACGGCCCACTTCGTTCCGGTCGAGGTCGGCATCGCGGGCGCCGAACACTTCGAGATATTGAGCGGCCTCGCCGAGGGCGACTCCGTCGTCGCCGGACCGTACGAGGCCATCCGCAATCTCACCGAGGGCGCCATCGTCCGCGTGATGCGCCAAACGGGGGCCAGTAACGCGGCCGCAGGAGAGACGAACTGATGACCACGGCACGTGAAGTATCGGGTGTCAAGCATGTGATCCGTACCGAGGCGCTGAGGAAGGAGTACCGAATGGGCTCCGAGGTGGTCAGGGCGCTTCGGGGCGTGGACCTCGTCGTCGAGCGAAACGAGTACGTGGCCATTATGGGGCCGTCGGGCTCGGGTAAGAGCACGCTGATGAACCTGATCGGCTGCCTCGATACGCCCACTTCGGGAGAGTACTGGCTGAATGGCCAGCCCGTCGGAAAGCTCACGGATGATGAATTGGCGCGGATCCGCAACCGCGAGATCGGATTCGTCTTCCAGACCTTCAACCTGCTGCCACGGGCCACCTCGCTGCACAACGTGGAACTCCCCCTGATCTACGCGGGCGTGCCGGCCAGGGAGCGCAGGGAGCGGGCGGCACACGCCCTCGAACGCGTGGGACTCGCCGACCGCATGGACCACAAGCCGAGCGAGCTGTCAGGCGGCCAGCGCCAGCGCGTGGCCGTGGCACGAGCACTGATCAACCACCCGGCGATCCTGCTCGCGGACGAACCGACGGGCAATCTGGACAGCCGGACCAGTGCCGACATCATGGGGCTCTTCAACGAACTCCATGAGGAGGGTCAGACGATCATCCTCGTCACCCACGAACAGGACATCGCCGATCACGCGCTCCGCATCCTCACACTGCGCGACGGCCTCATCGAGAGCGATGTGGCCAGCCGGACGGCCGCGGTCTGACGAGCCATGTACGCACGCGAAGCGATCCGTCTCGCACTCGCCCAGATCCGGGCGCAGAAGCTCAAGAGCTTCTTCGCCGTCCTCGGGGTGATCATCGGCGTCATGTTCCTCATGACCGTCGTCAGTGTCGTCGAGGGAATGAACCGGTACATGGAGGAGGACTTCGCGCGCAAGATCTACGGGCTCAACACCGTCACGCTGAGCCGCTGGCCCGAGGTCCAGATCAACACCTCGCGCGAGCAGTGGCGCGAGTGGATCCGGCGACCAAGGCTGACACGCGAAGACGCCGAGGCGATCCGCGCGCAACTCGAGGTACCGGCACTCGTCGCGGTCGAGAGCGACGCCAGCGGCCGCGTGGAAGCCGAGGACGGCACCCTGGTCGAGAACGTGTGGCTCACGGCCGCCTCGGCCGAGTACTTTCGCATCCGCGACTTCGACGTCGAGAAGGGGCGACTCTTCTCCCCACCCGAGGACCGGCTCGGCGCGCCCGTCGTCGTACTCGGCTACGAGACCGCGGACAAGCTCTTCGGCAACCGTGACCCGATCGGCAGGACCGTCAAGATCGCGGGCTACCCGTTCCGTGTGATCGGTGTCCTGCAGAAGCAGGGCTCACTCTTCGGCTTCTCGATGGACAACCGCGCCATCGCGCCGTCGCGCTCGCCCCTCGCACGCAGCGTCAACCCACACGGCATCGTCGACAACATCTTGATCCGGACCTACGATGAGCCGAGCCTGTCCCGGGCGGTGATCGAAGTCGAGGCGATCATGCGGGTGCGTCACCGCCTGCGTCCCGGCCAGCCGAACGATTTTGCACTCGACACTGCCAACGACTCCATGGCGTTCTGGGCCCGGATCAGTCAGATCCTCTTCATCGCCTTCCCCGGACTCGTCGGCATCGCTCTCGTCGTCGGCGGGATGGTGATCATGAACATCATGCTCGTCTCGGTCATGGAGCGGACGCGAGAGATCGGGATGCGCAAGGCGATCGGCGCGAGGCGCCGCGACATCGTGCTCCAGGTCCTCGTCGAGTCGGCGACCCTTTCCGGCGCAGGCGCTGCCGTCGGTATCCTGATCGGGATTGCACTCGCGCAGCTCGTGCGTGCCGTCTCGCCGCTGCCGACCTCGATCTCGCCCGCCCTGATGGGCGTATCGATCCTGCTCGGCGCCGGCGTGGGCATCCTGGCCGGCCTCTACCCCGCCCTACGCGCCTCCCGGCTCGATCCGGTGGTCGCGCTACGCTACGAGTGAACGATGCGTCTAGAGAGTCTCGTCGAAGGCGTTCAACTCGCGGTCGATCAGCTCCGCGCCAACAAGTTCCGCTCCGTGCTGACCATCCTCGGGGTCGTCGTCGGCGTGGCCACGGTCATGGCGATGAGCGCGGTGATCACCGGGATCCGAACAAGCGTGCTCGAGGGGATCGCCGCCGCCGGACCCAAGAACTTCATTGTTTCGCGCTTCGACTTCAATGACGTCCAGATCGTCAATGACGGCAGCCGGCCCGCTTGGGCGGACAACACGGCGCCGAGCGTACTGGAAGCCCGCCGGATTGCCGAGCTCAGCAACGTCGCCAGTGCCATCGTGAATCTCAACCTGAGCGTGGACGCGGCGGTAGGCAGCCAGAGGGTCAACAGCATCAACGTAAGTGGGAGCGATGTCGGCTGGCGCAACTATACGCTCGGCCAGATGGTGGCGGGACAGGATTTCCTGCCGGCCGATGTACGCGCTTCACGAGCCGTCGCCGTACTCTCCAAGCCGCTCGCCGACATGCTCTTCGGCCCCCTCGACCCGATCGGTCGCACCGTGCGCCTGAACGGCCACCCATTCCGCGTGACCGGTCTCTACGAGGTCGAGGGCAATATTTTCGCTAGCGCCAACAAGCACTTCGCGATCGTGCCCTACACCACGGCGCTCAAGCACCTCGGCGCGAACGACCGCTGGCTCGAATTACTCGTGGTGACCGCCGACCACGCCACCCAGGCCGAGACGATGGACCAGGTCATTACCCTCCTGCGCACCTCGCGGGGACTGAGGGCGGCCGACCCCAACAACTTCGCTCTCATCCGCCAGGAGGAGATGGTCAGCACCTTCAACCGGCTGACCGGCATCTTCTTCATCGTCATGATCGCCCTCTCCTCCGTCGGCCTCATGGTCGGCGGCATCGGCGTGATCGGGATCATGACGATCGCCGTCACGGAGCGCACCCGTGAGATCGGCATCCGCAAGGCCGTCGGCGCCACGCGCGGCGAGATCCTCTGGCAGTTCCTCGTCGAATCCGCCACGGTCACGCTGATCGGCGGCGCCATCGGGATGCTCCTCGGCGGTGGCGTGGCCATCATCGTCGCCGCGGCGACGCCGATCCCGGCATCCGTGCCCGTCTGGGCCGTCGCCGCCGCACTCGTCATGGCCGCACTCGCCGGCGTCGTCTTCGGGCTCTGGCCCGCATGGCGCGCCGCACGCATGGATCCCGTTGTCGCGCTCCGCTTCGAATGACCACAGGATCGACTGCAGACGAGAAGGCCGCCGACCGGACGGCCGCCGATCACACGAGCGTCGACCTGCTGGCCATCATGGCCCACCCCGACGACGCCGAACTCCTCTGTGGCGGCACCCTGATCCGCGCCGCGGATCAGGGCCACCGCACGGGAGTCCTCGACCTGACCGGCGGCGAGAGTGGAACATGGGGCGATGCCGCCGGGCGGCGGACCGAGGCCGAGCGCGCAGCCTCCATCCTCGGACTCACCACCCGCGCCAATGCCGGGCTACCCGACGCTGCGCTCGAGAACACGCCCGAGGCACGCTGGACCGTCGCCCGGCACATCCGTGCACTGCGACCCCGCGTCGTCATCGTGCACTGGCCCGAAGGGCGCCACCCCGACCACCGCGTCGCCAGCCGCCTCGCCTACGACGCCTGCTTCCTCGCCGGGCTGCGTCGCGCTCCGATCGATGGCGAGCCGCACCGGCCACACAAGATCCTCTTCGCACAGGCCTACCGGGAAGAACCCGTCCAGCCCTCCTTCGTCGTCGACATCACCGATCAGATGGAGCGCAAGCTGGACGCGATCTTCGCCTACGGCTCGCAGTTCGAAGGCAAGACCGCCATGGGCGAGGTCTTCGGCGGGGGAGAACGTCCGCTACGAGAGCAACTCCTGGCCCACGCAGCGCACTATGGCTCCCTGATCCGCCGCCCCTACGGCGAGCCGTTCGTCACTCGCGAAACCCTGCGCGTCGATGATGTGGTCAGGCTCGAGGTCGGAAGTTTCTGAACCCGGGGTGCGCGCCGGTTCAATCAGGTGGGGAGTAGATGCAAAACGGCGCGGAGGAGAGGATCTCCGCGCCCTCGGGGCCGAGGTGAGTCGGAAGAGGAAGTACTGGATCCGAGGGCGCGGGAGCGAGGGGGTGCTGCTCCGTACCAGTGTGGGGCGGGTGCACAAAACCGTGCTCCGTTTCCGGCCGCCGTCCTTTAGTGCAAGAGCCGGTCCTCAGATGCCACGCCCTCCCCTGTCCTCCCAACCCATTGATTTAACCCGACTTATCATCCAACCCGCATAAAGATTCACGCCTCTGTTGACCCATCCCTGCCCCACGGCTGTACCACGGGTGTCCCACCTCTCCTCAGGACGAGCAGGTGACCTCTACGAGGAGTCGGCGCCAGCTCGGGACGTCGGGGCCGGAGACTCGCAGCGCGCGTACACGCGCGCTTCCGCCGCGCAACAGCCACGGCGCCAGCCAGGACTCGATTTCCGGCGGCAGGTGGCCGAGGGGGTCACCACTGGGGAGATGAATCCAGACCCCGGGATCGTCATCGACGGGCGGGCCGGGGATGAGGAGCAGTTCGTCACCTGCGCGGACGGTGTCGAGGTGCTCGGATCGATTGCCGAAGATGGTGCCGTGGACGGTTGCACGAAAGCAGGTGGGGTGGTGGGGAGGAAGGGGTGGCCGAGTAGATGCGCGCATGTCGGCTCCGGGCTGAGTGAGTACTTGCGGGAAGGGCCCGGTACCAATGTAGACCCTGCCGTTCGCAATTCAAGTCCGACGATCCGCTGCCGGCGGCGCAGAGGCGCCGAAGCCCCGGAATTTGGCCGATCGGCCATTCTCACTCACTTCGGCCTTGACCACCTGGTAGTAGCTTGTGGCGGCGCTCAATGCCCGTCGTCCTCCCACACTCCCCAAACCTCATCCCCCAAAAGTCCATTGCGCCAGCTCGCGCCGGGCCCGACACTTGGGTGATTCCGAGAGTGCGGACGAGGTGCCCCGTGTGGAATCAACGGTCCGGTCCGGGGTAGTACGAATGTCTGCCCGTCGATCCGGCTAAACTCGAGGTGTAGCCCACGCACGCGGGCGCTAAATTGCGGATGGAAGCGCGCGAGCAGGGGAAGACTCGTACGTAGATGTATGGCGGACTCGAGCGCGCGAGCAATGCCGCTCCCGTGTGGGAGCACGAAAGGTTGCGATCACCGAGGAACCGACAAGGTCGATTGTGCCCGCGGGTGGTGGTGAGCATCGGGACTCGGACGGATGTATACCTCGCGTTCGCGCCCGCATTCATGCTCGTCCAACGCCGTCGGCAGTTGACGATACACTGGAGACGCACATGAACCCGATCTATCTCGACCACGCGGCGACGACGCCGGTGCGGCCGGAGGTACTCGAGACATTCACCTCGGTTCTGTCGGAGGTATCCGGCAACCCGTCGAGCCAGCATCGCTGGGGCCGTGAGGCACGAATGCGGCTCGAGGAGGCACGGGAGCGCCTCGCTGCGGTACTGGGTGCCGAACGGCGCGAGATCGTCTTCACTTCGGGTGGCACGTTGGCGGACAACCTGGCAGTGCTGGGCCGCTGGCGCGCCGTGCGGAACGCGGGCGAAGCGGGTAGCGTGGTCTACTCGGCCATCGAGCACAGCGCGGTGCTCGGCGCGGCTCGGCAGGCCGGCCGCGAAGGCGCGACGCTGGAGGTGTTGGCGGTAGACGAAGAAGGACGTGTACTGCCCGAGGGGCTCGATGAGGCACTCCGGACGCCGACGGCCGTGGTCTCCGTCATGTGGGGCAACAACGAGGTCGGCACGCTGCAGCCGATAGCCGAACTCGCGGCGCGGTGTCGGGAGGCGGGCGTCGTCTTTCATACGGACGCGGTCCAGGCACTCGGCAAGGTCCCCGTTCGGGTCGATGACGTGGCGTGCGACCTGCTCACGGTCACGGCGCACAAGCTCGGCGGACCCAAGGGGATCGGCGCGCTCTTTGTACGAAGCGGCGTCGAACTGGAGCCGCTGACGTACGGCGGCGGGCAGGAGCGGTCGCTGCACCCGGGGACGGAGAACGTGGCCGGCGCGGTCGCATTCGCCCATGCCGCGGAGCTGGCGGACCGGGAGCGTGCGACCGAGGCGAAGCGACTCTCGACGCTACGCGACCGCCTCCAGGCGCGTCTCCTGGAGCGCGTCGACGGGTTGATCGTCAATGCCGGTGGCGCGGACCGGCTTCCGCACATCCTGAACGTCTCACTCACCGAAGTGGACCAGGAGGCGCTCCTCGTCTCCCTCGACCTGGAGGGTGTCGCGGCTTCGAGCGGCTCGGCGTGTCAGAGCGGGACAGTCGAGCCGAGCCATGTGCTGATCGCGATGGGGCGCGGCTCGCCGGACGAGGCGTCGATCCGCCTCTCGCTCGGCTGGACGACCACGGAGCAGGAGATCGACGACGCGGCCGAACGATTCGCGAGCGTGGTGGAGCGGGTCCGCAGCTTTTCGGAGGCGTAAGGAAGTTCAATGACTGAAGATCGGATGACGGTACTTGTCGCCATGTCGGGCGGCGTCGACTCGTCGCTCGCGGCGGCGCTCCTCGTCGAGCAGGGGCACCGCGTGATCGGCGCGACGATGAAGACGTTCTGCTACTCGGAGAATGGCGGACCGCAGAACACCTGCTGCGGCCTGGAAGGGATCATGGACGCACGCGCGATCTGTGACCGCCTCGACATCCCGCACTACGTCTTCGACATGGAGGAGGCGTTCACCCGCGACGTGATCGACGACTTCGTGGCCGAGTACGCGGCAGGCCGCACGCCGAACCCGTGTGTGCGCTGCAACTCGAACACGAAGATCCCCGACCTGCTGCGGAAGGGCCGCATGCTCGGCGCAGATGTGATCGCGACCGGGCACTACGCCCGCACCCGGATCGACGACGACGGCACGCACCACGTGCTGCGCGGCGTGGACCGAGGCAAGGACCAGACGTACTTCCTGTGGGGCGTGCCCCGCGAGGTCGCGCGGCACATGCTCTTCCCCGTCGGCGAGCTGACCAAGGCGGAGGTGCGCGAGAAGGCGCGTGAGCTCGGGCTCGTTACCGCGGACAAGCCGGAATCGCAGGAAATCTGTTTCGTCCCGACCAACGACTACACGGACTTCCTCGAGACTCGCCTCGGCGCCGACCACCCGGCGCTCTCACCGGGGCGGATGGTCACCTCGACCGGCGAGACCGTTGGCGAGCACGGCGGCTACGCTCGCTACACCGTTGGACAGCGCAAGGGTCTCGGCGGCGGCTTCCGCCGACCCCTCTACGTCCTCGGAGTACGTCCACGAACGAACGAGGTAGTGGTCGGTGGTGCGGAGGAATTGGAGCGCACCGACCTGGCGATCGGCGACCTGAACTGGCTCGACGAGCCGCCCACCGCTGGCGAGCGCGTCGAGGTCCAGATCCGGCACCGGGCCCGCGCCGTCGCCGCGACAGTCGAGTCGGTGGACGACGCCGAGGTCCGGCTGCGACTGGATACGCCCCAGCGCGCGGTCACGCCCGGCCAGTCCGGCGTGGTCTACCGCGGCGAGGTCCTCGTCGGCGGTGGGCGTATCCGCTGACCTTTGCGAGAGGCGGGGGAGCACCAGCCACTCTCCGCGCATCCGTGGGGAAGAATCGAAC
>CALKIP010000090.1 GCA_937995995.1 uncultured bacterium | reverse complement strand
AGCGGCGATTCGCGTACCAGCGCGTCCATGATGAACATGACGTTGGCCGGCCGCTCGGCGAGGCGCCGCATGTAGTAGGGGTACCAGGCCTCGCCGAAGGGGACGTAGACGCGCAGGTTCCAGCCGTCGCGGGTGATCTGCTGCTGCAAGTCGCGCCTCACGCCGTAGAGCATCTGGAACTCGAAGCGGGAGGCGGGGATGCCTTCGGCCCTCGCATAGTCGATGGTGGCGCGGATCATCGCCTCGTCGTGCGTGGCAATGCCCGGGTAGTTGCCCTCGCTGAGCAGGAGCTTCATGAGGCGCACGAAGTTGGCGTCCACGTCGCGTTTGTCGGGAAACGCCACGCTCTCGGGCTCCTTGTAGGCCCCCTTGCAGAGGCGGACGCGTGCGCCGAGCTCGTTCATCTGCCGCACGTCGGCCTCGCTCCTGTAGAGGTAGCTCTGCAGCACGACGCCGGTGTTGCGGTAGCCTTCCTCCCAGACGCTTCGGAAGAAGTCGATCGTGCGCTGCGTGTAGGCGCTCGACTCCATGTCGAAGCGTACGAAGAGGTCCCTCTCGCGTGCGGCATCGAGTACGCGGCCCACGTTCTCTCTCAGGAACGCCTCGTCGATGTCCTGGCCCATCTGCGTGAGCTTGAGCGAGACGTTGGAGTCGAGCTTTTCGGCATCGATCCTCTCGATCATCTCCACGTAGACGTTGGCGGCAGCGACCGCCTCCTCACGGCTCCGCACCGACTCGCCCAGGTAGTCGAGCGTGACGTGCATGCCGTCCTCGTTCATCGAGCGCACGGTGCGCATGGCGTCGTCCAGCGTCTCGCCCGCGACGAAGCGTCGGGCGACGAGGTCGGCAAACGGTGCGTCGGTCGCGATCCGGCGTGCGAGCCGGCTCTCGCTCAGGAACAGGAACACATCCCTCAGCATCACTCCTCCATATCGGCCAGGTCCGCGCGCCGCCGTTCGATCGCCGCGTCCAGCTCGGCCTTCACCTCGAAGAGCGAGAGGTCCAGGAGCGCTTGCAGCGCTTCGTCCTCGGTCTCGCCGGTCGAGAGGTCGCCCGACTCGACGTGGCCCATGATCCCCGCCCCCGTCGCGGCCCAGCGCAGGAAGACGAGGAAGCCCACGTACGGCTTCCGTGCATCCCCGGTCTCTTCCGTGTCGAGACCGATCGTGTACGGCTGGCCGTCCACGCCGGTGAACGCCGGTGGCCGGTCGTGCTGCGCGATGTAGCCGCCCAGCGTAAGGTCCGGGATCGGCTCGCGGCCGTCCGCACCACCGATCGCCTCCCTCAGGTCGAATTCCGGCTCGAGCACCTCCTCGGCCGCCGACTCGAGCGCTCTCTGCTCGATCCGCTCCAGGATATCGTCCGGACCGTCATGGGCCATAACGCCCTCCTTCGACAAAGCGCCCGTGTCGGGCGCTGACAGCACGTTTGTAGCCGCACGAAAGTACACCTCGAGGCCGCCGAGCGACAAGCGACACCTTGCCCTCGCCTCGACCCATCTGACTACCCCCGTGCGGCTCAGATTCTCCCTGTTTCCAGCGCTCTCGGACGCGCGTAAGCTGGCGGGGACACCATGGGGCGAACGGGAGGAGACGATGAAGGCAGCGATCTTCCATGAGAACGGCGGGCCCGAGGTCGTCCGGATCGAGGAGGTGGCGCGGCCGGAGCCGGGGCGGGGCGAGGTGCTGGTCGAAGTGAAGGCGGCGGCGCTGAACCACCTGGATCTCTGGGTCCGGCGCGGATTGCCGATCGAGACGACGATGCCGCACATCGGCGGCTCGGACATCGCCGGCGTCGTCGCGGAGCTCGGGCCCGAAGTCGACGACGTGGAGGTCGGCACGCGCGTCGTCGTCAACCCGACGCTCTGGTGCGGCCGCTGCGAGTGGTGCCACGCGGGCGAGGAGTCGATGTGCGTGCGCCTGCGCATCCTGGGCGAGCACACACAGGGCGGTTTCGCCGAGTACGTGGCCGTGCCCGCCGCGAATCTCTACCCGATCCCGGACGACCTGCCGTTCGAAGAGGCGGCCGCGGTGCCGCTCGTCTTCCAGACGGCGTGGCGCGGCCTCGTCACACGGGCACGCGTACGCGCGGGCGACGATGTGCTGGTCACGGGCGCCTCGGGAGGTGCGGCGACGGCGGCGATCCAGATCGCGAAGCTCGCCGGCGCACGCGTCTTCGCCGTCACGACCGGCAAGAACGTGGAGCGCGTGCGCGAGCTCGGCGCCGACGTCGTCTACGACCGCACGGCCGTCGACTTCTCGAAGGAGCTCTGGAAGGATACCGGCAAGCGCGGCGTTGACGTGATCTTCGACTCCGTGGGCGAGGCGACGTGGACGCAGAACCTCCGCGCACTCACCCGTGGCGGCAGGATCGTCGTCTACGGCGCGACGACGGGGCCGAATGCCGAGAGCGATCTCCGGCAGGTCTTCTGGAAACAGCTCGAAATCCTCGGCACGACGATGGCGAGCCGCGGCGAGTTCGAGGCGGTCATGCGGCTCGTGCTGCGGGGCGAGATGCGGGCGGTCGTCGACGTGGTCTGGCCGCTGGACCGTGCCCGCGAGGCGCACGAGCGGCTGGAGCGTGGAGGACAGTTCGGCAAGATCGTGCTCACGCCCTGACCGCTCCGGTACCGCTCGGCCGGCGAACATCACGGTCGAGTGGGGAGGTCACGCGGGTGCCCGCGCTCCCAGAGTCGTGAAGAGGCCGGATTCGCCAGTTCCACGAACGCCGGACGATTCCGCGAGCCCGCCAGCCGAAGCTCGGGGCGGAGAACTGGAACGGAACATGCCACCGTAGTGCCCGGAGCCGTTTCGTCTCTTGCGGAGGATGTTCGATGGATGTTCTGCTGATTCTGGCGATTCTGTTGATCCTGCTCGCACTGCTCGGCTTCGGCGGCGTGTGGTCGGCGCTCAGGAGTGCGGCGTGGCTGATCCTGGTGATCGGGCTGGTGATTCTGGTATTGTCGTTCATATTCTAGCTGCGCCGCGGGGCGGTGTTGGGGCGGGCGTTGCCCGCGGGAGGGTCGGCTGCGCCAACGGGAGAGCCGCTTCGCGGCGGGAGGGCCGGTCGACGGGAGGGCCGCTTCGCGGCGGGGCCGGTGGGGCTGTGGTTCGGGTCTGGTGCGTGGATCCGGTTCGGTGCGCAATGTGAGGGTGCTTGCGACATGAAGGGGCAGGACGTGTTGGAGTTGGGTGGGGAGGTGAAGGGCGTGGGGAAGGACGAAGGGAAAGGCGTGGAAGCCTGGGAGCGTGAGGCGTCGGAGGGGGTGGGGGAGTTCGGCTTCTTCCGGGTGCGGCGGGATCATGTACGCTCGCCGCGCACGGGTGAGCGCTTCGAGCGGCACGTGCTCGAGGTCCCGGACTGGGTCAACGTAGTGCCGGTCACGACGGACGGCCGGATCGTCCTCGTGGAGCAGTACCGCTTCGGCTCGGAGGAGGTCACGCTGGAGTTCCCCGCGGGAATCATCGATCCCGGGGAGGACGCCTGTACGGCGGGCGTGCGAGAGTTGGAAGAGGAGACCGGCTACCGCGCCGCGTCGTGCGAGCACCTGGCCGAGCTGCACGCGAATCCCGCCATGCAGGACAACAGCGTGCACATCGTCGTCGCCCACGGGTGCACGCCGACCGGTGCCTTCGCCCAGGATGCCGGCGAGGACATACGGGTCCGCGTGGCAACGGTCGAAGAGGTCGAGCGCTGGATCACCGAGGGCCGCATCCGGCACGCACTCGCGGTGGTGGCGTGGTTGGTGAAACAGAGGAACGTGGATAGAGGATAAGTAGAGGGGGCCGCCAACGACGCCGCTTTGTCCAACACTATCCCCTATCCTCTATCCTCTCTCCCCTATCCCCTGCCTTTCTCGTCCACCGCTCGGAGTCGCGCACGCGGTACTTTTCGAGCACACGGGCGAATGCGTCCTCGAGGTCGATCTTCTGTTCGTTGGCGATGGTGACGATCACGAAGAGGATGTCGGCGAGCTCGAGTGCGAGGTCCTGCTCGGGCTCATCGGCTTTTTTCGGCTTGTGGCCGTAGCGGTGGTTCAGCTCGCGGGCCAGTTCGCCGACCTCTTCGATCAGGCGAGCCAGGTTGGAGAGTGGCGGCCAGTAGCCCTCCTCGAACTGGGAGATCCAGGCGTCGACGGCGCGCTGGGCGTCGCGAAGCGTGATGCCGTCGGCCGGGCCCGGGGAGGGCGATGGGCGTGTGTCCCGGCGTTCCATGGGGCGGGTGTCTGTCCTCGGGTCAACGGGTGTGGTCCATGTGCCTGAGCGTCGCCCAGGGAAGCTACGGTGCCGGCTACGTGGGGGAAACCCCGGGCCTTGCCCCCGTGTGCGCTCGCGCGCACCCACCCATCAGCGCCTCGCCCTAGCCCCAGCCCTGGCCCCAGCCCTGGCCCCAGCCCTACCTTCCCATCATGACTCAT
>CALKIP010000089.1 GCA_937995995.1 uncultured bacterium | reverse complement strand
ATGAGGCACTCGTCCGGGCATTTCGCAATCTGGTGCGGAACGCGGTCGAGGCGATGGAGGGCTCGGACGCGCCGCGCAGGATCCGGGTCTGCCTGACCGCCATGACCGCACCGGAAACCGGGGTCGAGGTGACGATCGCCGACACCGGGCCGGGCGTGCCGGAAGACGTGCGCGAGCGGATATTCGAGCCGGACTTCACGACGAAGTCCCGGGGCACGGGGCTCGGCCTCACGCTCGTGAGACAGGCGGTCGCCGCCCACGGTGGTACGGTCACGGCACGGGCGCGGCCGGAAGGTGGCGCGGAGTTCGTCGTGCGGCTCCCCGCCGGCACCGCCTCCGTCGCGGCACGGGCGTGAAAGCTGCGGTTTGCGCGTCGTCGCACGTCCTTCAACGTAGGAACAGGATGACCATGAGCAGAATCGTCGCAATCATAGGCGTAATCGCCCTGACGGGGTGTGCCGTGCGGCTCGGCGGCCCGAAGCCCCTGGAGTACCGGACGCTGGCCTTCAGCGTGGCACCACAGTCGGGTGCGGAAGAAGTCGCCGGTTGGATCCGGCAGGCGGACGCGAACCTGGTCCTCCTCGCGGCCGCGGCGGACAGCGCGTGGTTCGGCGAGGTCGCGCGGCAGTCGAAGCTGAACCTGAGCGGCCCCGGCTCGGCGGGCACGATCTCGTACGGCTTCCTGGCCGGTGAGCCGGTCGGCGACACCACCCTCGTGCTCCCGCTCGAGGGCGGCGGCGAGATCACGCTCCACGACGCGCTCTACAAGGTGGACGACCGTCGATTCCTCGATCTCCTTGCCGTGCGTGTGCCGGAGAACGTCCATCCGCGTGAGGCGGTCACCGAACTCCTCGAGTACATCGCGACCGACGTCATGCAGGAGTCGGCGGTGGTGCTCGCGCTGGATACACCGGACTCAGCCACGGGCGACGCCATGGCCACGCTGCTTCGGCCGGCGTTCCGCGATGCGCGCGCCTGCCTGCCCGACGCCGACAACGGCGCGGCCTCGGCACCCGGGATGCGCCTCTTCTTCGGCCCGGCGACCAAGCTCACCTGTGAGGGGGCCCGACCACTCGGCGTGGGCGGACCGCTGGTAGCGCGGCTGATCCTGCGTCGCTACTGAGGCGACGCCGTGGCCGCGATCCTGGTCGTCGACGACGAATCGAACATCCGCCGCATGGTGGCCCGGCTGCTGGAGGCGGAGGGGCACCGTGCGTGCGAGGCGGGCGATGGCCGCGCCGCGCTCGCGGCCGTCGAGGAGGAGGAGCCCGATCTCGTCCTCCTCGACCTGGCGATGCCGGAGCTGGACGGGCTCTCCGCACTCCGTGAGTTGCGGGAGCGCCACCCCGAGCTGCCGGTCATCATGATGAGCGGCCGTGCCACTCTGACCGACGCCGTGCAGGCCACGAAGATCGGCGCGTTCCATTTCATCGAAAAGCCGCTCAACCCGGAGTCGGTGCTTCTCACTGTGCGCGGCGCGCTGGAGCTGAGCCGTGCGCGCGAGTTGTCCCGGGCGCTCGCCGCCGATCTCGGTGGTGGCGACGATCTGGTCGGCTCGAGCGAGGCGATGCGCCGGGTTCGAGAGTTGATCCACCAGGTCGCACCCACAGAGGCGCGCGTCCTGATCACGGGCGAGAGCGGCACGGGCAAGGAGTTGGTCGCCGCGGCGCTGCACGCGCTCTCGCCGCGTGCCGACGCGCCGCTCGTCCGGGTGAACAGCGCGGCGATCCCGCGAGACCTGGTCGAGTCCGAGATGTTCGGGCACGAGAAGGGAGCGTTCACCGGTGCGACCGAGCGCCGGCGTGGCCGCTTCGAGCTGGCCGACGGCGGCACGCTCTTTCTGGACGAGGTGGCCGAACTCGGTGCCGAGGCACAGGCGAAGCTGCTGCGTGCACTGGAGTCCGGCGATGTCGAGCGGGTGGGCGGCCAGGAGCCGGTCCGCGTCGACGTGCGCGTCATCGCGGCAACGAACCGGGACTTGCGAGTGGAGGTCGAGGAGGGCCGGTTCCGTGAGGACCTCTACTACCGCCTGCACGTCATCCCCATCCATCTGCCGCCGCTGCGGGAGCGGGCAGAAGACATTCCGGAACTTGCGGCCCACTTCTTCGGGCGGCTCCAGACGCGGCACGGTCTGGTCCCGCCGATCCTCACCGCCGAGGCCCGTGACCGGCTCCTGAGCTATGGCTGGCCGGGCAACGTTCGGGAACTCGCCAATGTGTGCGAGCGATTGACCATCCTGCACCCCGGGCGCGAGATCGGCGCCCGGGAGGTCGCCGGGATGCTTCCGGGCGAGACCGATGGCGGCACGGCGGGGGCCGCGTCGATTTCGGCCGTGAGGGCCGCTTCTACCTCTTCCGAGGGACTGCTCTCCGCCGCAGCCGGACGCGTCGCCACCGGCTCGCTCGCCGAGATGCTCGAGGACTACGAGAGGCGGCTGATCGTCGCCGCCCTGGAGGAGGCGGGCGGCAGCGTGGCCGAAGCCGCTCGCCGGCTCGGGACGGACCGGGCCAACCTCTACCGTCGCATGAGGCGTCTGGAAATCGAACGATGAGACACATGATCAGGTACAGCGTCGTCGTGCTGGTCGGGGCCGTGCTGGCCGCGGCGTCGCCTCTTGGAGCCCAGACGCCCGAGGTCATCGCCATGCCGGCCGAGGATGCCGAGGCGTTGTTCGCGTTCTTCAACCGGCCGGAGACGATCCGGATGAACGGCGAGTCGCGCATCGCGCGAGGTGCCGAGGTGAACGGGGACCTGGCCGTGCTGGGCGGGCCGCTGTACGTGGCCGGGCGAGTGCGCGGCGACGTCGTCGTGCTCAATGGGAGTTTGTACCTGGAGCCCGGCGCCGAACTGCTCGGCGATCTCATCGTCGTCGGCGGCGTGGCGACGGGCCTGGATTCGGCGACCGTCGCGGGCACCGTGCGTACCTACCGCGAGCCGCTGCGCTATCGCATCGAGCGCGGGCAGCTCGCCGCGGCGCCGCCCGTCCCGGACCCAGGCCTGTCGGCCGGGCGGGACTTCGGCTTCGGCCGTACCGATGTGACGCTGGCCGCACACCGCGGGTACAACCGCGTGGAGGGGCTGCCGGTCGTGTTCGGTCCTCGCTTCGAGGCCCACGGCTCCAACCCGTTCCGGGCCGAGGCGCTGCTGATCTACAGGACCGAGTCGGGGCTGAGCCCCGATGCCGACGACCTCGGCTACCTGCTGCGCGCCGAGCAGTTCGTGGGCGGACACCAGGTGGTCCGGCTCGGCGCCACGCTCCACTCGGAGGTCGTGCCGATCGAATCCTGGGGATTGACCGACCAGGAGAACTCGCTGGCCGCTTTCCTTCTGCGGCGTGACTACCGCGACCACTACGAACGTGATGGCTGGAGCGCGTACCTTCGTGTCGCACCGCCGGGCGGCAGGCACGACATCCAGCTGACCTACCGCGATGAGCGCCACGCCTCCGTTCCGGTCGCCTCGCCCTGGACGATCTTCGGTGGCGACGATCCGTGGCGGCCTCAGCCGCGCGTGGCCGAGGGCCGGCTGCGCAGCGTCGCCCTCAGTGCGGCCTATGACGTGCGCAACGAGAACGTGGATCCGACCACCGGGTGGTACGTCCGCGCCGAGGTGGAGCGGGGGCTGGGTGGCACGTTGAACCACGTCGTCGTCACCCCGGACTGCGGCATCGACAATGCGTGCGACGCGTACCCCGTCCTGCCGTTCGAGAGTGAATTTGCGGCAGCCTTCCTCGACATCCGGCGCTACGCGCGCCTGAGCCCCGTCTCACGCCTCGCGCTACGGGTGGTCACGGGGATGTCGCTCAACGACCGGCCACTGCCGCCACAGCGTCAGCACGCCCTGGGCGGTGAGGGGTCGCTTCCGGGCTACACCAGCTTCGCTTTCGATTGCAGCGCACGCGACGTCGCGCCGCTGCCCGACGGACTGCTCCCCTTCTACGGGTGCGACCGCATGGCGCTCGTTCAGATCGAGTACCGCTCGCGCTTCTCCTTCGGTCGCGGCTGGGGCCGGAAGCTGGGGTGGGACATCGACCTGGGTGAGCTGCCCGGCTGGGTCGCCTTCTTCAACGTGGGCCGCGCCTGGACCGAGCGGGATGCGCTGCGCTCCGCGGGTGACGGCCGCAGCCCGGGGCTCGACGACTTCGCCGCCGACGCCGGCTTCGGGCTGCGCCTCGGCCGTATCGGCCTCTACTGGGCCTTGCCGCTCTCGGGCCACGACGACGGGATCAACTTCTTCGTCCGCATCGGTTCAAGGTTTTGAGCGCTCTCGTCCTCGTCTGGACTCTGCTGTTCGCCGGCGCGCCTCTCCCGAGTGGAGCGGCGCTTCAGGCCGCGCTCTCGGTTGCACCGGACCGGGCCGCCGGGTACCGCCCGCTCCTCAGCATCGGCGCGATCCTGGCCGACGACGCGCTCGAGGACGCCGCGCGCTCGGGACTGCCGCTCCGGCTGCGCTCCCGCGTCGAACTCTGGCGCGATGGCTTCTTCGACAGCCTGGAAGGGAGCCAGGGCCGGACGTGGGTGCTGCTCTACGAGCCGCTCGACGACACCTTCATCGTCCGTACGCATTCGGGCCCGGAGGAGGTGCAGCGCTTCGCCACCTTCGACGAAGCACGCGCCGCGGTCGAGGGTGTCCACCCACTCGGCCTGCGGCCGATGCGGACGGGTCGCTACTACTACACCGCCATACTCGAGCTGGAGACGCTCTCACTCTCCGACCTCGAGGAGCTGGAGCGCTGGCTCAAGGGTGAACTCCAGCCCGCGGTGAGCGGGGACGGCTCGTTGCCCGGCGCGGTCGGGACCGGCGTCAAGCGACTCTTCATCCGTGTCCTCGGCCTCCCCGCCCGTCGCTACGAAGCGCGTAGCGAGTGGTTCCGTATCGAGAGCATATCGTAGCCCGTAGCCACGGTCCGTGGTTCATATCTTGCAACGCCCAGCACGCCGATCCCGAGCTCTACCACTGGAGGCGAAGTGAGTCCCACCCATGAGGGAAGTGGCACGACCGTGGAGGAGCGCGCCGCTGTCGCCGAAGAGAGCACTCACGGAACACAATCGATTGGCGGAGTAGAAAGGGCCGGCGGCGCGGCCGATGAAGTGTCGGCGGCGCGGGTATCGAGACCTGTGCCGGCTGCGGGTGCATCGGAGATGCCGGCTGCCGGAGCAGAGACGCCCGGCATGGCGGACACGGAGCAGATCGAGCGGGAGGCGCGGGGCCGCCTCTACCAGGAACTCGATGTCCTGGCCTTCGCCCTCGAGATGGAGGCGGCCGAGGCGCTGGAGAAGGGGGATGAGGCGGCGGCGGGGCGTGCGCAGCAGACGCGTCTGGGCATCCGGCTGGCACAGCGCCTGGTCGGCGGCATCCCGGCGCCCGAGGTAGACCGACGACTCGACCGCTGGCGGTCGACCTACCTGGCGAAGTTTCCGTACTGAGAGTGCCTCGGGGATCAATCTGGGGTCCACGATCCCGATCCCGATCCCGACTCCGTTCCATCGGTGCCGGTGGTATCGATGATCGTCTCCGACGGCGCCCGGACCGGCCGGTGCGCGCCCTGGTCCTCCGCAGGGGACCGGTGTATCCTACGGTGAGGCGTCGTCGCGGCCGCGTGCCCGGCGACCCATTCCTTTTTCCATCGGCCATGGAGCCGTATTCGAATGGCTGAACGATTCCGATTCTCACCACGACCGAACCGAGCCGGCGAAATCCACTGGCGCGAGTGGGGCGAGGCGGCCTTCGACGAGGCCGCGCGCACAGACCGGCCCGTTCTCCTCAACCTGACCGCGGTGTGGTGCCAGTGGTGCCACAGGATGGACGAGACGACCTACTCGGACCCGGGATTGATCGAGCGGATCAATGCCGAACTGATTCCGATTCGTGTCGACGCGGACCGCTATCCGCACGTGCAGGATCGCTACATCGCCGGTGGCTGGCCGACCAATGCCTTTCTGACGCCGAGTGGGGAAGTGCTGTGGGCGGGGACGTACGGGCCGGCGGATGAATTTCGGACCGTGGCCGACGGTGTGCTCACCGCCTGGCGCGACCGACGTCCGGGATTGGCGCAGGAGATCGAACGACGTCGCAAGGCGTTGGAAGCTGCCCGCTCCCGCAGGCCGGCGGTCGGGCTGATCCGGCGCGAGGCCGCCGACGATGTCCTGACCGTCATGCAGGACAGCTTCGACGTCCGCAACGGCGGCTTCGGCACCGCGCCGAAGTTCCCGCACGCGGAGGCGATCGAGCTCCTCTTCGCCCAGGCGGAGCGGACCGGCAATCCGGACTGGAGCGAGATGGCCGTACGGACGTTGGACGGGATGCTCGCCGGCGAGCTCTGGGACTCCGTCGAGGGCGGATTCTTCCGGTACGCCCTGGAGCCGGACTGGACGGCTGTACGCTTCGAGAAGCTGCTCGATGTGAACGCGGGCATGCTGCGCGCCTTCGCCCTGGGCGCGCACCTGAAGAACCGTGCGGACTGGCGTGAGGTGGCCGAACGGACGGTCGCATGGGTCGATGAGACGCTCGGCCTGGAGGGTGGGCTCTGGGCCGGGAGCCAGGATGCCGACGAGGCGTACTTCGCACTCGACGCCGAGGCGCGGCGCGGGCGCGAGGCTCCGTACGTCGACCCCACCCGCTTCGCGAGTGCGAATGCGCACTGGATCCGCTCGCTGGCGGAGGCCGGCGCGCGCCTCGGACGCACGGACTGGGTGGAGAGAGCCGCCGATGCGCTGGATACGCTGTACCACTCGTTCGTCCAGCCCGACGGCTTGCTCTGCCACTTCCACGGTGAGAATGGGGGGCCGGCCGTCACGGGGCTGTTGATCGACACCCTGGACGCCGCGCGTGCCGCCGTCGCCGTGGCACAGGCGACGGGGCGCGGCGACGTTCTCGAGCTTGCCCGGCGCCTTGCGAGCGCTCTCGAGGATCGGCTCTGGGCCGACGAGGGCGGCTTCTTCGACCACGTCTCGACCGGTGCGGACGTGGCGGCGCTGCGGTACCGCGACCGGCCGTTCGAAGCGAACGCCTCGGCCGCCCGGCTTTTTAATGATCTGACGCTGGCGACGGGCGAGCGGAGCTACCGCGCGATGGCCGAGCGCACGCTGGCGCTCCTTTCGCCACTCGCCGGACGCTACGGCGTTGCCGGCGCGGAGTTCGCCCTCGCGGTGGAGGAGTACTTCGAGGCGCCGCTCCAGATCGTCGTGGTCGGCCCGCCCGACGTGGCGGCGCCACTGCGCACGGCGGCGCTGGCGCTGCCCGAGGCGTCGCGCCGTGTGTGGAGCATGGAGCGAGGCGGCCGCATCGGGCCGCTCCGCTTCCAGGCCGCGGACACGCCTGTGGCGTACGTGTGTGGAGGGCGCACGTGCTCGGCCCCCGTCGCGGAGCCCGGCGCACTCGCGGCGACGGTCGAAGCCGTCCGCTGAGGCACTCGTCATGCTGGACCGCGAAGGACAGGCGCTGCGTGCGGAGCTGTTCGAGCTTTTCGCGCGCGACATCGACGAACCGCTGCCGGACGAGGAGTTCACGGCGTTCGCGCGGCGTGTGTTCGCCTACCAGTACGAGCGCAACCCGGCCTACGCCGCCTACTGCCGGCGCCGCGGAATCCTCCCGGAGGTGGTCGAGCATTGGAGCCGGATCCCCGCGGTGCCGACCGCCGCGTTCAAGGAGATCGCGCTGGTGAGTGGTGACCCGCGCGAAGTCGAGGCCGTGTTCCGGACCAGTGGCACCACCCGCGGCAGGGAGCGGAGGGGCGAGCACCACATGCTCGATCTCTCGATCTATCACGGCGCGCTCCTCCCGAACTTCGCCGCGCACCTCCTCCCCGACGGTGCCGAGATGCCGATGCTCTCGCTCATCCCCTCCGTCGAGGAGATGGTCGACTCGTCGCTCGCCCACATGGTCGACGTCGTCATGGATCGCCTGGGCACCGACGACAGCAGGAGCTTCGCGACGGTCGCCCTGGGGATCGACTACGCCGGCCTCGACCGCGCCCTCCGGATGTACGAGGACGAGGGGACGCCGGTCATGATCCTCGGAACCAGCTTCGCCTTCGTCCACTGGACCGACCATCTCCGAGAGCGCGGGATGAGCTACACGCTGCCGGCAGGGTCGCGCATCATGGACACCGGTGGCTTCAAGGGGCGGAGCCGCGAGGTGCCGGAAGTGGAACTGCGCAGCGCGTACGGCGAACTGCTCGGCATCTCCGAGGACCATGTGGTCAACGAATACGGGATGACCGAGATGGGCTCGCAGTTCTACGACAACGTCCTGCGTGATCGTCACCGGCGCGGCACCGTCCGCGAGCGCCACAAGGTCGTGCCGCCGTGGGTCCGCACCGTTCCGGTCGATCCGGAGACGCTCGAGCCCGTCGAACCGGGTGCCGTCGGCATCCTTCGCCACTACGACCTGGCCAACCTGGGGTCCGTCTTCGCCGTGCAGACGGAGGACCTGGGACGGATGGTCGAGGGCGGGTTCGTCGTTCTCGGCAGGGCGGGTGGCGCGCCGCCACGCGGCTGCTCCATTGCCATGGACCTGCTCCTCCAGGCCGCGGAAGAACGCCGGCGATGAAGGCGATCGACGCATTCCACCTGCCGGGGCTGGCGGAGCTGGACATTCGCGACTGGGATGTGCGCGAATACGCCGACGGCGCGGTACGCCTGCGCTTTCCGGTGCTCTCGCCCGACGCGCTTCGCCGGATCATCGACCGATTGCGATACTCCCGGACCCGCTACCTGGCCGACACGCCGGTGGCCGAGGTCGTTGACGCGGTCGACGCCGTGGCTCGGCGCCTGGTGCGGCCCGACGACCCCGCGAGGACGCTCCTCGAGCGGGCGCTGCCTGCCGTGACCGGCTACTCGCCGCCGATGGTGCGGCTGGTCCTCGACCGGATGGCCGCCGACTGGAGACGCGAGGCGCTCGAACACCTGCTCCGTGCAGAGCTGGGCGACCCGGCGGTGCTCGACGGCTTCGCACCGCGTCCGGAGCGGGGCCGAGACCTCCACGTCCGTGCACTCGGCCCCGAGCTCGCCTTCCATGTCTTCGCCGGCAACGTCCCCGGGGTCGCGGTCACGTCGCTGGTCCGCTCACTGCTCGTCAAGGCGGCCACCCTCGGGAAGAGCGGCTCGGGCGACCCGCTGCTCCCCGCCGTCTTCGCGCGCACGCTCGCCGAGGTCGCGCCCGAGTTGGGCGAGTGCATCGCCGTGGCATACTGGCCCGGCGGCAGCGCGGGGCTCGAGGGCGTCGTCCTGGATGCGGCGGATACGGTCGTGGTCTACGGCAGTGGTGACGTCGTCGAAAGCCTGCGTGCACGGGCGCCCGCGACCGCTCGGCTCGTCGAGCACGGACCGCGCTTCTCCTTCGCCGCCATTGCCCGCGAGGCGCTGGCCGACGACGCGGCCGTGGAGGCCTCGGCCACCGCTGCCGCCGAGGCCGTCGCCACATTCGACCAGCAAGGGTGCGTCTCGCCTCACGTGATCTATGTGGAGCGAGGTGGGAAGACGTCGCCCGAGGCGTTTGCCGCCGCGGTGGCCGAGGCCCTGAACCGTCTGGAGCGGGAACTGCCGCGCGGGCGCCTCAGTGCGGCCGAGGCGGCCGACATTCAGCAGCTTCGCGGCGCCATGGAGTTTCGCGCCCTCGGCGGTGGAGACGTCGCGCTGCACACGAGCCGCGGCACTGAGTACACCGTCATCTACGAGGCCGACCCCGCGTTCAGTCCGTCCTGCCTGAACCGTGTGGTGTGGGTCAAACCGGTGGACGACCTCGCGGAGACAGCGGAACTCACTCGCCCGTGGGCGCACTATCTCCAGACCGTGGGCATTGCCGCGCCACCGTCACGCCTCGCCGACATCGCCGAGCGTCTGGCTCGGCGTGGCGCTACGCGCATTGCCCGTCTGGAGAGGATGCCGTGGCCGCCTCCCACCTGGCACCACGACGGGAGTGGACCGCTACGCGAACTGATTCGTTGGGTAGACCTGGAAGGATGAGGTAAGGGCGGCGCATCGCGCGCCGCCCCGATCGCCTTGCGAATAGGTGGAGATCGCTAGTCCTCGTCCTCGATCGCCACCTGGCGCTCGGCGCGCCAGAGAACGAGCTGGCGAGTGCCTTCGCTGCTTTCTTCCACTCGGACGGTCAACACATCGCCTTCGACGATGCCGAGGTCGTCCCGGATCTCCTGGGGAATCGTGATGCGGCCGCCAACGCCTACGCTGACATCTCCATAGTAGAGCGTCCGGTAAAGGGCCATGGAGAGCCTCCCGGGAAAGGGTCGGATCAACTGCGCCTACGTCGTCGTAACCGCAGTATTTCCTTTAATTTACTTCAATGTCACCCTCCCGGCAAGTTTGCGCCGCTTCGCCCCGACTACGCGGGGTCCGATCGTCGGAACGTCTCTCGCACTTCCGTCTCGTCCATGACGAGCCAGCGCTCGCCCGCCTCTTCTGCCGGAACGTCGAGTCGCGCCACCCGCTTCAACTCGGCCGGCTGGTCGCGACACACGAAGAAAACCTCTGCGTGCTCCTCACCGCCTGCCTGGGTCCCCGAGGTCACGCTGCCTACCCAGCGGCGGCCGCGGTCATCCTCGAACTCCCTCTGCGTCATCTCCGGCGTCGCCCTGCGGGGCCGGCGTTCCCACTCCATCGTACTCCCTCCTGCCAGGGTGGCCGAGTTCTCCATGTCCCGATCAGGATCTGCAACCCGCATACCCGGTGGTGTGGCCGTAGCGCCACGGGCCGGCGCCACCGCCACACGCCTGCCCTGAGCGGTGGGGGAATCGGATTCGCTCCGCACAGGGCCAGTCGCCGCCGCTCCGCGCCCACCGCCCAGATGCTCCGGTACGGCACTTGCGCCGCTCCGGGCGCGTTCCGATCCGGCGGCTTGTTTTGGCCGCCGTTCTAGCGTTCAGAGGGAAAGTGACCATGAATACCACACCCGATCTCCTCATGACGGTGCTCCGGTCCCTGTGGGGGCCGGACGAGCGGCGTCGCTGGGCAGTGGTTCTGGCCCTCGTCGTCGTGGCAGTGTTGGGCGCGTTGGCGGTTCGGGGGCAGGATGCCGTGGCTCACGAATCCGGCGAATACGTGGAGCGCACGGCGCCCTCCGTGGATCGGCTCATGGAGCGGGCGCAGCGCGCTGCAGTGTTGTGGCGGGAGGTCGAGTCGTACTACGAGGGTGAGGTCGCCCCGATTGCGCGGGTGCTGATGAACTACAGGGACGATGTTGCGCTGACGCGTCGCATTGCGCTGGCGCTCGTCTCGGAAGCACGGCGGCTGGGTCTCGAGCCGAGGCTTCTACTTGCCGTGCTGCTGGTCGAAAATCCTTGGCTGGACCCGGTGATACGCAGTCCCGTGGGCGCCGTAGGGCTCATGCAGGTCATGCCTCAGCATCGGGGCAACTGGCCGCCGTGCGAGCCGGACCTGGAGGATGTCGAGGCCAACATCTGCCATGGTGCGCGTATCTTCGCGCACTATTTCCGTGAGTCGAAAGGCGACGTCGAGCGAGCGTTGCTCCGCTACAACGGCTGCGTCCGAGGCACCAACACACCGGACTGCCACCGCTATCCCTACCACGTGTACGCTCGTGCGGGCCGAGCGAGCGTGCTGGCGTGGCTACGGCCGAATCTGGCGGAGGGCGCCGGGGCCTCGTCGCAGCCCATCGGCGCACAGTAGGCCGAGCCCCGTATGACGGGAACCCGGGAGTGACGGCGCGTGGGGGTCCACACGCCGTCACTCCAGCGGGCTGGACATCCGAGGGGTGCTCGGCGAGATGGAAGGTGTGCAGCTAGACGGTTGCCGGGCTCTCGTGGTGGCGAGGCGCGCCGGTGGCCTGGCGGGAACGGATCTCATCCTGGACCAGGTGAAGGACGTGCTCGCGGTCGATGCGCTCGGCATCCCAGTAGCGGGTGAACGCGTTGCCACGCCGGCCTTTGCGGTCGCAGTCGACCGAGCCTGCGTAGCCGCGCCGGTAGCTGAGCACGCAGCCGTCCCAGGTGCCGCGCTTGACCGCGTTCTGCTCGAGGTCGAGGGCGAGTTGCACCAGGCCATCGTGTGCGAACTCCCGGAGCTCGGCGCGTAGCTCCGCGTCCGCATCGGCTGCACGCGGGCTGGATAGGAAGGAGAAGAGCCACATACAGCACCTCCTGCGAGGGGGTCGAAGGTGGTTGGCGGGCTCCGCAGGGCTCCTGCAAGAAGTGTGCGGGAGTGTGCTGCGGTCGGGGCGCCGAAACGTGGTCCCAAAGAAGAACGAAGATGGCCCGCAGCGGAGTACCGCACCGCTGCGGGCCATCTTCGTTCGGCGTATCGATCGGTCGTACGGGACGACCATGACTGGGGCGGCAGGGCTCGAACCTGCAACCTGCCGGTTAACAGCCGGCCGCTCTGCCCGTTGAGCTACACCCCAA
>CALKIP010000088.1 GCA_937995995.1 uncultured bacterium | reverse complement strand
AGCCAGTGGCCGAAGGCGTGGCGGGCCAGGATCACGAGCTTCTGTGCGGCGTCGAGGCCGGAGACGTCGGCGGTCGGGTCGGCCTCGGCGTAGCCCAGCGCCTGTGCGGTCGCGAGCGCTTCCTCGAAGGCGACGTCGTCCTTCGCCATCCGGGTCAGGATGAAATTCGTCGTGCCGTTCACGATCCCGCACACCCGCGAGATGCGGTTGGCGACGAGTGCGCCGCGCAGGGCGTGCAGCACCGGGATCGCTCCGCCCACGGCGGCCTCGTAGCGCAACGCCACGCCTCGTGCCTCGGCGAGTGCTTCCAGTTCCGCGCCCCGATCCGCGATGAGCGCCTTGTTGGCGGTGACGACGTCCTTGCCGGCGTCGAGCGCCCGATACACGACGTCCCCCGCGGCATCGAGGCCGCCCATGACCTCGACGACGACGTCGACGTCGGCGTCCTCGAGGGGTGCGGCGCGGTCGGCGGAGAGGAGCGCGCGCTCGACGAGTTCGGTCCGCGGACGTTCGACGTCGCGGACGACGGCGTGGCGCAGCGCGAGCTCGATCCCGTCACGTGCGCGCAACTCGGCCTTGCGGCCAGCGATCGCCTCGACGAGTCCGGTACCTACGGTGCCGAGGCCGTAGAGTGCGACGCCGGTCCTCATGCCGACCTCCTGCGCGGCTGCGGCGCGGGGGCGGTGGACGCGTCGGAGATCGTGCCGGCGTGCGGAGCTGCGGCCGAGGCGCCGGGTGCGGCTCCGGAGGCGGCGAGGACGCCGGCCCGTGGACGCGCTTCCCGGTCCCCGAGGAGCGTGTCGTGCAGGATCCTGCTTGCCCGGCCCGCTTCATCGGGTAGCAGGTAGAGGGTGAGGCCCAACTCTGAGAATCCCATCGCCTCGGGCTCGATCCCCTCGGCGGCCAGGCGCTGGAGCGCGAGGCCGAGTGCGGCGCCACACGCGGAGAGGCCGGTGCCGACCACGGTGACCCGGGCGACGGCGGGCGCCACCTCGATCCGGATGCCGTCGTCGAGTGCGGCCTCGAGCGCCTTCCTGGCCTCGCCTGCACGGTCGCCGGCGACGATGATGTCGAGGCGGCGCGTGCCGTCGGCGGTGCGTTCGTCGTCGAGGTGCTCGACCGGGATGTCGGCGGTGGCGAGTGTGCTGAGCACCGCCGCACTCGCCGCAGCGCCGGCGGCGAGCCCTTCGAGTCGGAGTCGAGCGGAAGCGCCAGCCTCCGCGACGCCGAGGATGCGTGGACCTTCCACGGGGGATTCTCCTTCGATCAGGGTTCCGGATTCGATGTCGGGTGCGGCCGAGCCCAGGAGGACTCGGAGCGGGAGTCGGTGTTCCGCGGCGAGTGCGGCGGCTCGCGGGTGCAGCACGGCGGCGCCTGCGAGCGTCAGGAGGAACGCCTCACGGTGCTCGAGCCGGTCGTATCGACGGGCGCCCGTGACGATGCGTGGGTCGGCGCTGTAGATCCCGTCGACGTCGGTGAAGATGTCACAGCGGTCGGCGCCGAGTGCGACGGCCAGGGCGACGGCGGTGGTGTCGCTTCCGCCACGGCCGAGGGTGGTCACCTCGCGGGCGCGGCTCAGTCCCTGGAACCCGGCGACCACGGGGACGCGGCCCTGCTCGAGTGCCGCCTGGACGCGGCGTCCCCTGATGCGGACGATCCGCGCGGCGCTGTGGCTCGCATCGGTCAGGATCTCGGCCTGGGGCCCTGTGAGCGAGACGGCGGGAACGCCGCGCTCCTCGAGGGCGAGGGCGACGAGCGCGGAGGCGGCTTGCTCGCCCGTGGCCAGGAGTTGATCCATCTCACGTCGTCGCGTGCCGGCGGCGTGTGGCGCGACCGTCCCGGCCAGCTCGACCAGACGGTCCGTCGTATCGCCGATCGCCGAGATGACGGCGACGACACGGTCGCCGTTGCGGCGGGCACGAGCCACGCGCTCGGCCGCGGCGCGGATCCGCTCGGGAGAGCTCACCGAGGTACCGCCGAACTTCTGGACGATCAACGCCATTCCGCCTCCAGTGGTCGGACGCCCGAAGCGGCGGTATCCAACGGCCTGAGGCCCGCCGTGTCCGGCCGGGCCGTGAAGTGGACGACGCCCTCGGGGCCTGCCGCGTGGCGGAAAGCTTCGGCCATCGCGGCAGCGACATCATCGGCGCGCTCGGGCGGGCAGGCGGCGATCAGGCCGGAGCCTGCGCCGGAGATCGTGGCCGCCCACGCGCCGGCCCTCTCGGCCGCCTGCAGCGCCGCCGCTCCGCCCGGGATCAGTGCCAGGCGGTGCGGCACGTGGAGATCGTCGCTGAAGCCGGCACTCAGCAGCTTCGGATCGGCCGTGGCCAGGCCCTGGACGAGCGCGGCCATGCGCCCCAGGCCGCGCGTCGCCACGGGGAGCGGCACCTGCTCGGGCAGGCTTTTCCGGGCGGCGGACGTCGAGAGTTCGTGGCCCGGCGCGGCGAAGGCGAAGCCGATGGCATCGGAGAGCGGGAGGCGGAAGGGCAGGGAGGCGCCATCGGCGTCTCTCGCCGTGACGACGAGCCCGCCGAAGATCGCAGGCGCGACGTTGTCCGGGTGGCCCTCGAGTGCCTCCGCGACGACGAGCAGCTCGTCACGGTCCGGCTCGCGGCCGAGCGCCTCGTCGGCGAGTGCGAGTCCGGCGACCACGGCGGCCGCCGAAGAGCCGAGCCCACGGGCGAGTGGGATGTCCGACTCGGCGCACAGTACGCCCGTCGCCTGGGCACCGGCCCGGGCGATGCGCTCGGTGAACGTCCTGACGAGCAGATCGTCGTCCGCCGGCGTGGCCAGCGTCTCGAGCGTGCCGCGGCGCTCGAGTCGGAGCGTGCCGGGGCCGGGCTCGAAGGTGGCCGCCAGCGACCGGTCGAGGGCGAGCCCGAGGCAGTCGAAGCCTGCGCCGAGGTTCGATGTGCTCGCCGGGACGCGGATGCCGGCCGGTCGAAGTTCCAGGGGTGTGCTCATCAGAGTTCGTCCAGGGTGAAAACAAAAAAGCGGCCTCTCGGTCGCCGAGAGGCCGCTTTGTCGCTGACGAGTTCCGTTTCGCTACTGCACGAACGCCAGGACGCCGCCTCTCGGTGAGAGCCGGGTCGTCGTCATCATCGTGCAGGTAATCGTGCAGCCGCGGAGCATGGTCTCGTTCGCGTGTTCTGTTCTCGAATGATCGGTGAAGCTAAACAAGGCGCGGAGAATACGCAACCCCCGTGGAGCTTCAGAGCAGTTCCAGCACTTGAGCCGCGTGCTCCTTCGGCTTGACCTTCGGGAAGATGCGGAGGATTCGGCCCTCCTCGTCGATGATGAAGGTCGTGCGCTCGTTGCCCATGTACTTCTTCCCCATGAACGACTTCTCCTTCCACACGCCGTACGCCTCGGCGACCTCGTGATCGGTGTCGGCCAGGAGGCGGAAGGGGAGCTGGTACTTGTCGCGGAATTTCTCGTGCGAGCGGACCGGGTCCGGGCTCACGCCGAGGACGACGGCGCCCTTCGCCTCGAACTCCGACCAGTTGTCGCGGATGTCGCACGCCTGCGTGGTGCAGCCCGGGGTGTCGTCCTTCGGGTAGAAGTAGAGCACCACCTTGCGTCCCTTCAACTCGGAGAGGGTGACCTCGGAGCCGTCGTCGGCGGGGAGCGTGAAGTCCGGCGCGATGTCGCCTTCCTTGAGCATCGTCGAAACCTCCGTGTCGTTGGCTTTGGCAGCGTCCCAATGTAGGCTCGCTCGCGGGGGCGGGCCAGTACACGCTCTCGCCTAGCGGGGAAGCCGTCCGACCTTGACGCGCGTGCCCGGAACGTAGAGGATGAGGCCGATCACGAAAGCGTTGCACGACCGCGGCACGGTGCCGCGGTCTTCGGTCCCGGCGGGGCGATTCGAAGGGGGGAGCATGGCTGGCAACGGAGCGACCGGCGAGCTGCCGGTTCCGGATTTCTACGACCCGCAGAACGCGGGGCGCTGGAGCTACTCACCGGATCAGCAGGCGGTCTTCGAGCAGGCGATCGAGTGGCGACGTCGCTTCGATCTGCGGCCCTCGGCGGAGGACCGCTCGCGCGTGCACCTGGTGCTGATCGACATGCAGAAGGACTTCTGCCTGCCCGAGGGCACCCTCTTCGTGGGCGGGCGGAGCGGGCGAGGTGCGATCGACGACACCGACCGGACCGCGCGCTTCATCTACCGCAACCTCGGGGTGATCTCCGACATCACCTGCACCCTGGATACCCATTTCCCGCACCAGATCTTCTTCCCGGCCTTCTGGCTGGATGAGAACGGGGTGCCGCCCGAGGCGAACCGGGAGGTGACGGCGGAGGACGTCCGCAGCGGTGCGTTGCGGCCGAACCCCGCATTGGCCGACTGGCTCGCGGACGGGAACTACGACTGGCTCGTCCGGCAGTGCGAGTACTACTGCGAGGAGCTGGCGAAGAAGGGCAAGTACCGCCTCTACCTCTGGCCGCCGCACGTGATCCTGGGCAGCGACGGCCACGCACTGGTCGGCACGATCCACGAGGCACGGATGTTCCACGCGTATGCGCGGGCGGCACAGAGTCACATCGAGGTGAAGGGCACCGAGCCGCTCACCGAGTACTACAGCGTGATCGCGCCCGAGGTCATGACGGACATCGACGGCAGGCCACTCGGCAAGCGCAACGAGGATTTCCTGAGGATCCTGAGCGAGTCCGACGCCGTCGTCATCGCCGGGCAGGCGGCGAGCCACTGCGTGCGCAACACGATCGCCGACCTGCTCGAGCACACAGAGGAGGCGCTGGCGCGCAAGGTCTACATCATGCGCGACTGCATGTCCTCGATCGTGGTGCCGGATCCGGACCGGCCGGGCGAATTCGCCTTCGACTTCGAGCCGGAGACCGAGGAGTCGCTGCGCCGTTTCGTCGATGCGGGGATGCATGTCGTCGAGTCGACGACGCCCGTGAGCGAGTGGCCGGACTTCCCGCTCTGATCTTGCCAAGCGGCGCGCCGGCGGTCCAGGGAGCCGGCGCACCGGCGCACCACACGCGAATCGGGAGCCGCCCATGCCAACCGCGCAGGAGATCCGCGACGCCATACGCGGCGGCCTGAAGAGTGCCGAGCGCCCCGCCGGTGCCGAGGGCCCGCCGCCGTCGCGCGTGACGCCGTTCGAGGCGGTCAACTACCAGTTCGACCGCGCCGCCCGCCGGCTCGGGCTGCCCGAATACCTGCAGATCGCACTCAAGACGCCGTTCCGCGAGCTCACCGTCGAGATCCCAATGCGCCTGCACGACGGCACCGTGCGCACCTACCACGGCTACCGCATCCAGCACGACAATTCACGCGGCCCGATGAAGGGCGGTCTGCGCTTTCACCCGCACGTCGACCTCGACGAGACGCGGGCGCTCGCCTCGCTCATGACGTGGAAGACCGCCGTCGTCGACCTGCCGTACGGCGGGGCCAAAGGCGGGATCGACTGCGACCCGGGCGAGCTCACGGCGCGCGAACTCGAGCATTTGACGCGCACCTTCGTCCAGCGGATCCACCGCTTCATCGGTCCCGACGAGGACATCCCCGCGCCGGACGTGAACACGAACGATCAGGTCATGGCGTGGATCGTGGACGAGTACTCCAAGTTCCACGGGTACCAGCCCGGCGTGGTCACCGGCAAGCCGCTCGCCCTGGGCGGCTCGGTCGGCCGCGCCTCCGCGACGGGGCGAGGAGTGTCGGTGATCACCGCCCGCGCCGCCGCGGACTTCGGGATCGAGCTCGACGGCGCGACCGTCGCCATCCAGGGCTTCGGCAACGTCGGGAGCTGGAGCGCGCACCACCTCTGCGAACTGGGCGCACGTGTCGTCGCCGTGAGCGACATCGACGGCGGAATCTTCGATGGCGACGGCCTCGACATCGCTCGTGTACGGCGCGCGGTCGGCCACGAGGGCTCGGTGGTGGCGACATCAGGCGTCGAGACCATCCGCAAGGAGGATCCGCTCACCCTCGACGTCGACATCGTGATCCCCGCCGCACTCGGCAGCGTCATCCACGGCGACAACGTGCGCGATGTCCGGGCGCGCATGATCGTCGAGGCCGCGAACGCGCCGGTCACGCCGGTCGCCGACGAGGAGCTGAACGAGCGCGGCATCCCGGTCATCCCCGACATCCTGGCCAACGCCGGCGGCGTGACGGTAAGCTATTTCGAGTGGGTGCAGAACCTCCAGAAGTTCCGCTGGTCGGCCGAGCGCGTGGACGATGAGCTGACGCGCGTGCTCGACGACGCCTACAGCGCGGTCCGCAGGCTCGTCGCCGAGCACAGGGTGCCGTTCCGCCTCGCGGCGTACATGCTGGCGATCGAGCGGGTCGCCGCGGCGACGCGGCTGCGGGGGAACGGTTGAGGCTCGCCGTGGGCGAGCCGGGGCGAGGGCGAGGGCTGGGTGGGTGCACGCGTGGCGGACTTCGGGGTACTATCATAGCTTTGCGGGAGTGTACGGCTGGGCCGTGGGAGGAGGGCGCCCTGTGGGCGCGGGAGGGCTGTCTTGCGACAGCAGGAGAGCTGCCTGGCGGCAGCGGGAGGGCCGCTACGCAGCGGGCGGGCCGCTACGCGGCGGGAGGGCCGCCTTCGGCGGCGGGAGAGCTGCTCGGCAGCGGGGGCCCGGCTCCTTCCGAAGGGACGATGCAGGGATCATGGGATCCGGTGTGAGAGGGGATCGACGTAATGGATAGACAGCGGCGGGAGACGACGACGGTCGTTGTGGGCGGCGTGCCGATCGGGGGATCGCACCCGATCGTGGTGCAGTCGATGACGAACACGGACACGGCGGACGCGGCGGCGACGGCGGACCAGGTCGAGGCGCTGGCGCTGGCGGGGAGCGAGCTCGTGCGCGTGACGGTCAACAACGACGACGCGGCGCGGGCGGTTCCCGAGATCGTCGAGCGGTTGCGCGACCGTGGCGTCGAGGTGCCGATCGTCGGCGACTTCCACTACAACGGCCACCTGCTGCTCACGCGTCATCCGGAGGCGGCGGCGGCGCTGGACAAGTACCGGATCAACCCGGGCAACGTCGGCGCGAAGCACCGCGACGTGAACTTCCGCACGATCATCGAGGTCGCGATCGAGCACGACAAGCCGGTGCGGATCGGCGTGAACTGGGGCTCGCTGGACCAGCGGCTGCTGACGGAGCTGATGGACGAGAACGCGAAGCTCCCCGAGCCGCTGGATGCGAAGTCGGTGATGATGGAGGCGATGCTCCAGAGCGCGCTCCGCTCGGCCGCACTCGCCGAGGAGGTCGGGCTCGGCCACGACCGCATCATCCTCTCGGCGAAGGTCTCGGGCGTGCAGGACCTGGTCACCGTCTACCGCATGCTCGCCTCCCGGTGCGACTACCCGCTGCACCTGGGGCTGACGGAGGCGGGGATGGGCACGAAGGGCGTCGTCGCGACGACGGCGGGGCTTTCGATCCTGCTGCAGGAGGGGATCGGCGATACGATCCGCGTCTCCCTCACGCCGCGGCCCGGCGGCGACCGGACCGAGGAGGTCCTCGTCGCCCAGCAGGTCCTGCAGTCGCTCGAGCTGCGCAGCTTCATCCCCCAGGTCACCTCGTGCCCCGGGTGCGGCCGGACGACGAGCACCTTCTTCCAGCAGATGGCCGAGGACATCCAGGACTACATCCGGGAGAAGATGCCGGAGTGGCGTGTGCGCTACCCGGGCGTCGAGGAGCTCAAGCTCGCGGTCATGGGGTGCGTCGTGAACGGGCCGGGCGAGTCGAAGCACGCCAACATCGGCATCTCGCTCCCGGGCACCTTCGAGGAGCCGAAGGCGCCGGTCTACGTGGACGGGCGGCTCTACACCACGCTGCGCGGCGATGGGCTGGTCGAGGAGTTCCTGCGCATCCTCGACGAGTACGTCGACTCCCGCTACGGCGAGAACGCGGCAGAGGCGGTGGCGGCGGTCACGACGTAGTCCGGACTTCTCGGGATTCCCCGAACAATCTCCCACCTCCGGCGTACCAACAAATGAATCCGGGCGTCGCGTACGCCCATCCGGTTCCGAGGATCGAATCGGATCGAACGGGGCGCGGCCTGGCCGCGCCCCGCATTCGTGCCGAGCATCGACGCGAGCCGGACGAGCCCTCCCCGTGAAGCTGCGGATGTCGGAGGATGCAGGTAGAGAAGCAGACCGAACAGCACGAGTCGAACGTCCTCGCGGTCCTCTTGCTCGCCCAGGCGGCGGAAGTGCCGCAGCAGGTCGACCCGGTACTGGAGTTCCCCGAGGCCGGGTTGGACGACAGCGCTGCGTACGAGGGGTATCGCACACGTTTCTACCGTGACGCTGCGGGCAACGCGTTCCAGGTCTACATGGACGGGCGCAGCGGCAGGCTCGTGCACGTGTGGGCCAATGCACGGAACGAGAGTGTGGGCCTCACCGCCCGGGATCCGGACGGCCAGCCCGTCCCGCTGGAGTGGGCCTCGGGTGCGTGGGTCACGACCACGGGCAGTGACCGCACCATGGAGTACGAGCTCGAGGCGCCGCCTGCGGTCGAGTTCGGCCACTTCCTGCTCGGCTCGATGCGCGTCGAGCGCGACTTCCAGACCAGCGCCGCGCACCTGGAGCCGTTCGGTACTCCGCCGTTCCGCCTGGAGGCGCTCGAGCGTCTGATCGACAATCTCGGACGCCTCGACGGGAGTGAGCGCCGCGAGCACCTTGCCCTCCTGGACGCAGAGGACGAGGCCGATCTGCGCGCGCGGATCGAGCGCTCGTTCTACAGGGTCGACATGGGCAATGCTTGCATCCTTCGGATGGTGCAGCCCTCGTTCGATGCTCGCAACCGGCTCATCCTCGAACTGATCGTCGACCGCCGAGTGGCCGAGCTGGAGTCGGCGGGCCGCGTCGTCACGCTGCGCTCGCTCGATGGCGGCCCGGTACGGCTTCGCGTCCGGATCACGACGGACGCGCGCGCACTGAGCCCCCTCACACGCCACGACATCTTCAACACCGTCTTCTTCCGCTACTTCGAGGCCGAACGCGAGGCCTACGAGACGCTACTGGCCATCCCGGAGTCGGCACGCAGTGCGGACGACCGATCGCGCATCGTGAGCTTTCGACGGATGGAGCGGGCGGTCCGGGCCGCGGAACTGCTCGCCTACCGCGAGAAGATCATGGCGGGGATGCCGAACTACGCCACCTATTTCGGTCGTGACACGCTCATGACCGCGCTCATGATGGAGCCGGTCTGGACGGACGCGATGTTCGAGCATGTGATCGCGAGCGTGTTGAGCAAGCTCTCGCCGGCAGGCGAGGTCAGTCATGAGGAGTCGGTCGGCGGGCAGGCGATCCGGGAGAACGCGGCGGTCTACAACGCGCTGGTCGAGGAGTACCTGCGCGGCGGCACCGACAGGGACACCCTGCTCGAGCGTGCCCGCGAGGTGCTGGCCGATCTCCAGGCGGTGCGTGAGAACTACCGCATGGTCGACGACGACTACCAGTTTCCCATCCTCGTCTCCCGCTACCTGGCCGACCCGGACATCCCGTTGGAGCGGAAGCGAGCCTTCCTGGAGGCCCCGGCACGCGACGGCATTGACGCGAGCCGTCTCACGCTCCTCCTGCGCAACCTGGCCCACGTTGCACGGACGACCACCGCGTACGTGAGGGAGACGGACACGGCACACCTGATCGGCTTCTCGAAGCTCGACGACGAGCACTGGTTCCCCGGGAGCTGGCGCGACAGCGGGGCGGGGTACGGCAACGGTCGCTACGCCATGGATGTCAACGCCATCTGGGTGCCGAACGCACTCGAGGCGATCGGCGAGATCCTGGGCGCACTCCGCGAACTCGGGTACGGTCCGGCCGAGCTCGAGCGGGCGGCGCCGGGGATCCGCCGCAGTCGCTTCGCGGCGTACGCGCGGCGTCCTGAGGAGCTGGCCGAGGCCGTTCGGGTGTGGCGCGGCGCGGCGCGGCACTTCGAGGTCCAGCTGGACGCGCTCGAGGTGGAGGCGCGAGTGAGCGAGCGGCTCGCACGGATGTCCGAGGCGGAACGTCGCCATTGGGAGCGGGTGCTGCGGGCGGATCCGTTGGAAGGCGGCGCCATGAAATTCCTGTCGATCGCTCTGGATGCCGAGGGGCGGCCGATCCCCGTTGCGAACACGGACCCCGTGGTGGGCGTGTTCCTGGGCGATGCGACGCGGCGCGTGCTCGCGGGCGAGATGACGCCGGAGGAAGCGTTGCAAAGGCTCGACATCGTCCTCCTGCCGTACCCGATCGGTCTCATGGTCGAGGGCGTCGGCCCGGTGGTGAGCAACGACTCCTACGCCGACCGTGCGGTCTCGGAGGCGTTCGAGGTGGACCACTACCATGCGCCGGCCCCCGGCTGGGGCCGGGGGGTGAACCTGCTGCTCCTCGGGCTGGAACGGCAGATCGCTGCCGACGTCGACGCGGACGGCCGGCTGTGCGACCCGTCGCTCGAGCCGATCGTGCACGGGCTGGCGGCGGCGCTGCAACGGGTCCGCGAGGCCGTCGACGCCTCGGGCCTCAGCCACAACGAGTTGTGGAGCTACCGCGTCGTCGATGGCTGCATCGCGCCCGTACGCTACGCAACGAGCACGGACATCCAGCTCTGGAACGTGACCGACCTGGCCGTTCGGTTCCGGCTCTCGCGCTACTCCGCGAACGCGGAGGCATGGTCGACGCCCAGGGAGGAGACGAGCGTCGCGGCACGGGCGTAAGCGCGCGGCGCGGGGCCAAGCGCAACCGCAACCGTCGTGCTGCGGGGAACGCGGTTTGCGCACCCATGAGGTCCTGGAGCCGTGCCTGACGGGTCGAGTGGCTGCGGCTCCGTGGACCGGGGCAAGTGCGAGAGCCGAGGAGCAGATGAGCGACGAGAAGCGCGACGCCGACCGGCGTGACCAGGACGCCTACTGGGAGAGCGCCGCCCTGGAGGCGCTGGACCGTTTCCGGACGTGGATCGCACAGGATGGCGGAAATGCTCAGGGGATCGAATGCCTGATCCATCGTGCCGCCGAGGTCGAGGAGGAGTCCGGCCGTCATCGGCGGCGCGTGGAGCTGATCGACCGCGCCGTGAAGGAAGACCACGTCGACCCCGAACTTGCGGAGGAAGTCTACGACCTCGCCCGCGAGGAAGGGGTCGAGCCGGCCTTCGCCTTCGAACTGGTCCGCTGCGGTGTGGCCGTGCGTGACCTGGACACCGAGGAGCCGGATGCCACGTACACCGTCCGTGGCTATCCGAACTGGCTCGAGTCGCTCCCCCCGGAGGAGGCGCGGCGCGAACGGCTGCTGCGATCGAGCTTTCGCCGCCTGCGTGGACTGCTCGAAGAGCACGGCTCCGCGGAGGACGCGCTCATCGCTTTCGCCCGCGAGCCGGATGTGGGTGAGGTGGAGTACGAATGAGGCCACCGGTTCCGAGCGGAACCGGTGGCCTCATTCTTCGCGTGCCGCGAAGTCGTAGGATTCGACCCCACGGATCGGCCCCGAGACTCGGGCCCGATCCGGTGCACAACATCCCGCCTACTCGTGGTTGATCAGCTCCAGCAGCGTTTCGGCGGCGCGAGGGTCGTTCGTCTGGCCGAGCCAGAAGATGGCCTTCTTGCGCAGGTCGGGGTTCCGCTCGTTGCGTGCGATATCGATCAGTTTGTCGACGGCGGCCCGATCCCTCCGCTGTGAGTAGACGAAGATGAGGTGCTCGCGCAGTTCGCGCTCCTGCATCCGATCGTAGAGATCGGTCAGCTCACCGATGGGTGCGCCGGCCTGTCCGGCCCAGAAGAGGGCGTGCTTGCGCAGGCCGATGTCGACGGACGAGTCGAGCGCGGCCTCGAGTAGCCACCGCTCGTTTCCGAAGCCCCCCATCTGCGAGAGCGAGAAGATGACCTTCTCCTTGAGCCTCTTCGCATCGAGCCTCGAGTAGAGCTCCCGCAGGAAACGGGCGTTCTCCGCAGATGCATCCTGGCCGATCCAGAAGATGGCCTGCTCACGCAGCCGGTCCGGTGCATCGGTACGCACGGCGTACTCGCGGAGGGTCTGTGAGGCCCGTGTGCTCGGGTGCTGGGAGAGTGCGAAGATCGCCTTCTCCTGCATGCCCGGGTCGTCGCTTTCGCGCAGGACCTGCACGAGCGCGTCCACGGCCTTCTCCGAATTCACCTGTGACAGCCAGAACACCGCCTGCTCGCGCACCTCGCGGTCCGAATCGGTGCGGGCGAGGTCGAGGAGGATGTCCTCGGTCTCCGGCGTGACCTGCTGTGAGATGAGGAAGACGGCCTTGCGTCGCATCGGCGCGGAGCACGGGTCGCGGCGGGCAAGGACGCTCTTCAGGATCGGCACGGCGCGACCCGCATCCATATGGAGCAGCGCGTTCAGCGCAGCGGTCCGCACATCGTCGTCGCTATCGGCACATATCGTCTCCGGCGCCGCGGCCTCTGCGGCGGCCTTGGTCAGCGACTCCGCGGCGCCCGCATCGCCCAGCCGGGCGAGCGCTCCCTGGATCCGCGTGGCCAGCGCCTCGGCATCCTGGCCGCGCTCCGCATCGGGATGGCGCGCCTGGCGTTGCTCGAGCAGGCCTAGTGCAGTCCGGAGCGCATCGGCGTCTCCCTGCCGGTAGAGCGCGAAGGCACGCCAGTAATACGCGTCGGGAACGTACACCGAGTCCGGGTGCCGGCGAATGATCTGGTCGAAGAGGTCAGCGGCGCGGGTGTAGTCGTCCCGGTTCAGCGCCTCGCGGGCCGCGCGGTACAAGGAATCCGC
>CALKIP010000087.1 GCA_937995995.1 uncultured bacterium | reverse complement strand
TCGAACTGCAGCGACGCGTTCACCACGCCCGGCTCCTCGCCCGCCAGCGCCTTGAGCTGCCCCAGATGCGTCGTCGCCACCGTGAGCGTGCGGCGGCGCGTCAATTCGATCAGGATCGCCTGCGCCAGCGCGCCGCCCTCGGCCGGGTCCGTGCCGCTGCCGATCTCGTCGATCAGCACCAGCGACTCCGACCCGGCGTCCTCGATCACTTCACGGAGGTTCTTGAGGTGCGCGGAGAAGGTGGAGAGGCTCGCCTCGATCGACTGCTCATCGCCGATGTCGGCGAAGAGGTTCCGGAAGATCGGCAGCCGGCTCCCCTCGCCGATCGGCGGGATGATCCCCGCCTGCACCATCGCGCTGATCAGCCCGATCGCCTTGAGCAGCACCGTCTTGCCGCCCGTGTTCGGCCCCGAGACGAGAAGCGTGCGCTCGCCCGGTTCCAACTCGAGATCGAACGGGACGACCTTCTCCGCCCCCGCCAGGAGGAGCGGGTGGAAGCCCCGCACGACCGCGTACTCCTCGGTTCCCGCCGGCAGCAGCGCCGGGCGCCTGCCGTTGTACTCGAGTGCGTAGCGCGCCCGCGCGAAGAGCGAGTCGAGGGCGACGAGTGCGTCCAGCGACGCCTGCAGCCCCTCCCGGTGCGGGCGCAGCCGATCGGTCAGCTCGCGCAGGATCCGCTGGATCTCGCGCGCCTCGGCCAGCTCCAGCTCACGCAGCCGGTTCATCATCTCGATCGCCACCGGCGGCTCGATGAAGAGCGTGTTTCCCGTTGCCGACTCGTCGTGGACGATCCCGCCGACCTCGGCGCGCCCCTCGCGGCGTACCGGGATCACGTAACGCCCTTCGCGAATACTGATCGACGCGTCCGCGACCCGGATCCGGTCCGAGAGCGTGGCGACGAATGCCTCGAGCTTCGCCACGATCCGCGAACGCATCCCGCGGATTTCGCGGCGGATCCGCGCGAGTTCCTTCGACGCCTCGTCGCGCACCTCGCCCGCCTCGTCGATCGCCCGGCGGATCGCCTGCTCTTCCGCCTCCAGCTTGACGAGGCGTTCGGCGATCTCCGCCAACAACGGGTACTCCTCGGAGTATCGCAGGATCGAGCGACGCGTCACACGCGCGGAGCCCAGGAGCACGCCCGCATCGCGCAGCATCGGAGCTTCCCACACCGAGCCCGCGATGCCCAGGCGGCGCAACGGCGTGCGCAGGTCCGGGATCGGCGGCGCCGCCCACTCCTCGCTGCGGAGGATGAAGCTCACCATCTGGTCCACGCGCCGCAGCTCATCTTCGACCCACTCCAGGGCGTCGGACGGCGTCAGCGCGCGGACGGCTTCGGCACCCAACGGCGAGGCGGCGTAGCCGGCCACGAGGTCGAGTGCCTCAGGAAACTGCAGAACTACCAGGGCGTGACGATTCATCCCCTTCGATACCCCCGATCGCCACAAGGGAGCCGACGCACTACGCCGACTCGAGCTCCTCCCGGACGATGCGGTTGGCCTCCCGACCCTCGAAGCGCCCCTTGATCTTCGGGGCGATCCGGCCCATCACCGCGCCGATGTTGTCGGCGCCCTGCGCGAGCGCCTCCTTCACCATCTCCCGGACCTCGGCCTCGGTGAGCTGCGGCGGCAGATACCTGACCAGGATCTCCGCCTCACGATCCTCCTTCTCCGCCAGGTCCGTGCGGCCTCCAGCGCGCATCTGCTCCGCCGATTCGCGGCGGCGCTTGATCGCACTCGAGACCACCTGCACGACCTCGTCGTCCGAGAGATCGTGACCGACCTCGATCTCCCGGTTCCGTACGTCGGAGAGGATCGTGGTCAGGACCATCGTGGTCAGCTTGTCCCGGTTGCGACGCGCCGCGTTCAACTCGGAACGGATACGTTCCTTAAGCGTCTCTTCGGCCATTCCTCCCCCTCATCTCCGGCCACGAGTTCCGTGGCCCCGAATCACCCCGGAGGCCACTCCAGCGCTCGACCGCCGAGGACGTGCAGGTGGATGTGATCCACCGTCTGCCCCGCGTCCGGCCCCGTGTTCATCACCAGGCGGTACCCCGCGTGGGCGAGCCCCTCCTCTTCGGCGACCTCCTTCGCCGCCAGGTACAGCCGGCCGACGAGTTCCGCGTCGGACTCGCCGATCTCGTTCACCGAGGCGATGTGCCGCCTCGGGATCACCAGCACGTGTGTCGGCGCCTTTGGATCGATGTCGCGAAAGGCAACCGTCTCCTCGTCCTCACGCACGACGTTTGCCGGGATCTCGCCGGCCACGATCCGACAGAAGATGCAATCCTGTGCCATCTCGCTCCTCCCTCTCGGTGAGCGCTGCTCACGCGTCCGAACGATCTCGTGACGCGTCCCCCTCCACTATGGCCTTGCCCCTTGTACGACAGCACCTTGCGGCCCCCTACAATCCGGAGGCCCACATGCCCCGCTCTCTCGAGGACCAGGCGAGGGACGTGTTGCGTGGCGAGCCTGCGCCCGCCATCCCGCTATCTCGCCTGCACCGCACACTCGTCGCCGAGGCAGGCCCCACGATCGGTACCTACAGCCAACTCCACGAGCGGCTCCGCCGAAGGCCGGAGCTCTTCGTCATCGTGGAGCCGCCCGACCTCCCGTGGGACGCGGCTGCCTGGCCCGCCGAGCTCCGGCACGAGTACCGGGACGCGCTCCGCCGCGCGGGCGCCGTGGCCGAGCCGCGCGTCGCTCTGCGCACGCCCGATGCAGAGTCGCCGTGGAGCCAGTCCCGGACGCCGCCCAATGGGCTCCCGGCCGTGCTGCAGCACCTGGACCTCACGCTCCACGAGCTCTGGACGGCGACCGACGACGACCCGCCGGCCCGCATTGCCATTTCCGAGGCCATGGCTCGGGCGGACGAGTTCCGTGATGCGGTGGAGCGAAGCGTGGAATGAGTGGATGGGTCAGCGGGCCTCGAGCAGTCCCGACCACCACTCCTCCTCGATGTCGGCCGAGACCAGCGCGAGCGCGGCGTGCTCCGCCGCATCGAGCACTCGATCCGCCTCCCACTCCAGGATGCCCCCGAGGATCAGGCGTCCCGCAGTCGTCCCGTCCGCGGGTGGCGCGAGTGCACGGCGAAACGCGGGCAGGAGCGGGATCAGCACGCCGCTGAGTACGTTCGCCACGATCAGATCGAAGCTTCCCGCGCCCCGGGCCTCCAGCCAGTCGTCATCGACCAGGCCCTGCACCAGCACCACGCGGTCGGCGACGCCGTTGCGCTCCAGATTCTCTCGCGCGTTGATGACCGCGTCCGGGTCGCTCTCGACCGCGATCACCGTTTCCGCGCCGAGCAGCGCCGCGGCGATCGCCAGGATCCCGGACCCGGTCCCCACGTCGAGGACGCGGTCGCCCGGCCGGATCGTCTCCTCGAGCAGCCGCAGCACGCCGCGCGTCGTCGCATGCTCACCGGTGCCGAACGCCATCTGTGGATCGATCCAGATGACCTGATCGTCCGGCTCCGGCTCGGGCTCGGTCCAGGTCGGCGCGATGATCAACCGGTGTCCGACGCGGCGCGGTGCGAGCCCCTGCCGCCACCGCTCCGCCCAATCCTCATTCTCCTGCCAGCGCCACTGGAGCTCGATCTCATGCCCGGGTGCGAGCGCCTCGAACCGCTCGCGCGCCTCCCGGATGAAGGCTTCGGGATCGTCTGGCGGCGTGATGTACGTGGTGAGCCGGTCCGCGCTCTCCTCGACCGCCGCGCCGCCCAGGGCGAGGAGCACTTCGGAGAAATCCTCGTCGTATCCATCCGCGGGCACACGGACCGTCAACACCAGCCACTTGTCGGGAAACACCTGCGAGCCGCACCCTGGGAAGATGTGTTCATTTCATTGACGAACGCACAAGGATACGGCCCGCACGGAGCGACTTCAAGGCGACGGAACCCGGAATTGGAGCCGGCCCCCTGGCGTCAGAAGAAAAGCCGGATCCCGGCGAAGGCGTTCGACTCGCTCCAGCCACCGTCGCCGGACTCGTGTGCCCCACGTAGAACCACATCGAAGCGCGGCACAGGGCGGAACTCGATGCCGACCGTACCGCCCACACTCGTGCCGGCTCGGTCCGGCGAGAAGAGGTTCTCGCTCCCACGCTCCCGGCGGAACAGCTCACCCGAAAGGCGCACCCGCGCCTGGGCCATCTCCGTCACGGTCCACAGTAGCCACTCCGAGCCGTCACCACCCAGTGGGTGACCAAGCGGCTCGCCGCCGTCCGTCCAACCGCCCTCGAACCACCAATGGCGGTACCAGATCGGGTTGCCGCAGCAGCTCTCGCTGAAGCTCGCACGTTCCAATCCCAGCGCCACGCTCGGCAGCCCTGGCACGGCCGGCAGTTCCAGCCCCGTGACGATCCCCGGCGTGTCCCGCCACGCTCCCGAGCTGTCCTCGAAGCCCCACTCCACGTACGCCGCCAACGGCAGGCCGCCGAGCGGCAGCCGGTACCAGAGGTCTATGGCGAAGATCTGATTGTCGAACTGGCTGCCATCGCCCGCGTGCTTCCCGACGATCAGGTACGCCAGATTCTTCACACTCATCCGGTTCTCGCCCTCGCCGCCGAACATCGCCGCCCGCGTGATGCCCAACTCGAGGCGTGGGTGCGGGTCGATCACGGCACGTGCCCCCCAGAACCACGGCCTCTCGACCGGGCCCGAGCCGTCGACCCGTGACAGGAACGTCTCGAGACGCAAAGGGCCGAGATGCCGAAGAAAACCGGGCAGAATGACGGGATCGGCCAGATAGAGCCCGCCTCCATCGAAGGGCAGCGCGCCATCCAGCACCACGCCCCCACCGGCGCCCGCGGACGAGCCGATCGGGCGACGTCCCAGCCAGACGCCGGCACTGCGCCAGACCGCCGTCGCGTAGCCGTCGCCCAACGACCACCCATCCGTGTCCCACGCCGGCGCCACCGCCACGGCGACCGCAGGAAAGTACTGCACGCTCCAGAGGGCCGCGCCCGCTGGCGAAGCCTCATCCTCGAGAGCGGTCGGACCAGTCCAGTTTTCGTCGGTGTACCCGGCACCGGGCAGCACCCGGCCCCGCCCCACCTCGAGCCCGCCCAGCGCCTGCCCATCGCCCAGGCGCAGCCCCGCGCCCACCTCATCGGTCACCTCCGCCATGGTGTTCGGGTACTCCTCGGCGAATCGGTCCCGGTACCCCTCCGCCAGGGCGACGTACGCCTCCGCGTCCTCCCGCGCTCGCCGCACCGCCTCCTCGAGCGCGAGTGCGACCTCGCGGCGCGTCGGCGTCCGGGTGGCACGGTCGTATCCCGCATCGACCAGCCCCAGTGCATACAGACGCCGCACCGCGTCGACCACCCAGTGGCCCGGCTGAAGGAACGGTGAGGCGAAGTCGGGCGCATCATCCCGCTCCCGCGATGCCCTGTCGCTCCGCTCTGGCGCTCGCGCGGAGAGCG
>CALKIP010000086.1 GCA_937995995.1 uncultured bacterium | reverse complement strand
TCGCATCTCGAAGGCCCCGATCGGGCGGACCTCCATCAGGCACCCCGGGAATGTGGGCACGGTCACCCTGATGAGGACGTCGCGCGGGTCGTCGTCCTCGGCCAACGTGCGGGGGATGAAGCCGTAGTCGCCCGGGTAGTGGACCGAACTGTAGAGCAGGCGGTCGAAGCGGAAGAGGCCCGTCTCCTTGTCGAGCTCGTACTTGTTGCGGCTCCCTCGCGGGATCTCGATCACTGCGTTCAGTGCGCTCGGCGGGTCGGAACCGGCCGGTAGGTCGTGCCAGAGATGTTGGACCATTCGGTCGCCTCAGGTCTGCTCGAGAGTGGTTCTGCTCGACCGTCTAGCGGTCGGACAAGATCGGTGCCACGGCTCCTCAGCGTTGCCGATCGGTGCGGGAACGTCCCATCTTGCGTCTCGAGATCACGTCCGGCATGTGTGGACCGATTCGGGCGAGGCGGCCCGAGGGGCTGCACGGGGAGTTCGCAAGGAGGGGAAGAGGTGGCAAAGGTCGACGAGCTGGGAGCACACGTTTCCGCGGCCGGCGGGGTGGACAAGGCGCCGGCACGGGCCGCGGAGATCGATGCCGCCGTGCTCCAGCTCTTCACGAAGCAGCCCAACCGGTGGGCGGAGAAGGAGATTCCAGACGAAACCGCCGAGGCGTTCCGTGCCGAACGGTCCCGGTACGGGATCCGGACCGCGGTTTCACACGATTCCTATCTGATCAATCTGGCCACACCCGACGCCGAGTTGTTCGAGAAGTCGTACCGCTCGTTCCGAATGGAGCTGGAGCGTTGCGTGGCCCTCGGGCTCGAGTACCTGGTGACGCATCCGGGGAATGCCACCGATGGGAACGTGGAGCGCGGGCTCGAGCAGAACGCACAGGCGGTCGACCGTGCACTCGACGAGGTCGGCGGAGACACAATGGTGCTCCTCGAGACGACGGCGGGGAGTGGCAAGGTGCTCGGCGCCACCTTCGAGCAGCTCGCTGCGATGATCGAGCGGATCGATTCGCGCCGGCGCGCGCGTGTCGGGATCTGCCTCGACACCTGTCACGTCTGGGTGGCCGGCTACGACCTGCGCGAGGATTACGACGGCGTATTCAGCCGCTTCGATGACACGATCGGGCTCGATCGCCTCAAGCTCTTCCACCTGAACGACTCCGTGGGCGGGCTCGGCAGCCGCCGCGACCGGCACGCGAACATCGGGGAGGGCACGCTCGGCGATGAGCCGTTCCGGCGCCTGATCAACGATTCCCGGTTCCACTCGGTGCCGAAGGTGCTGGAGACACCGAAGGGCGACGATCAGACCGCATCCGATCGCGCCAACCTGGCCCGGCTGCGCGGCTACCGTACCTGACCTGGTGAAGCGCGCCCGATCATCGGGCAGGCGAGTGGGGTTGTGACTCGAGGGTGGATTTGGGCGGCGACGGCGTCGATTGCGCATTGGGGTTCGGAATTCGGAAAACAATGCGCGGATCTGGAGGGTCGCCCGTCGGGCGGATTTCGACCAAGTCGTGTTGTGACATGTGTTTGAGCCGTTTGGTCCGTCGTGGAACCGTTCGTGCTCAATGGAAGGGCACAATTCGGTACCGCGGCGAACGGGAACTCCGGGGAGAGCGCCGCGGAATAGCGGGCGGTCGTCGAAAGGCGGCCGTCCGCTATTTTTTTGTACGCCGCTCGAATCGTGCAGAACGCCCGACCCGGCCGACGGGACTTTTCACCGGTCGTGGTGTACGTCGTCCGGACGGGCGGGGGGTCCGCCCGGAGTGAAACACGACCGGAGTCACACGGGTGCAGGTGCGTTGGCGACGATGTCGGGGCTCGGACGCGTCCGGCCAGAGAGTCGGGCGCCGTCCTGGGCTTTCGTGCATCCTCGCCGTGGCCACGGCTCTGGTACTCGCCGCCTGTGAGTCTCCGGCGGAGCCGAACATCATCCGTGGCTACGACTTCACGCTACCGGTGAGCGGTGATATCGTCTATCGGTGGCCGGAGGGGTCGACCGTTCGCCTGTATGCGGATCCGTCAGGGGACCCCGAACGCGCCGCGCTCCTCGAGGAAGCGGTGGATTACGCGATCGGCGACTGGAGTGACGCACTCGGCGACGCGTCGGTCTCGCTCGTCCGCGTCGAGGAACTGCGCGCCGCGGACGTCGTCGTTCGGTGGTCCGACGTGCCGCCGCCCGTCCAGGCGGATCATTGCGCGCCACGCGTGTCCGGGAGCGCGGCGACGACGTTCTGCCCCAATGCGGACCTGACCGGGCTGGAGCGCTTCCCACTCCCTGACGCCACGGACCCGGACGAGAGCAGCGTTCGGATGCTGGTCACGGTGCTCGCCGAAGAGGCGGTCGGTCTGGGCCGCGTCCGTCAACTCGTGGCCCACGAACTCGGCCACGTCCTGGGCATCGGCCGACACTCGCCCGACCCGAACGACCTCATGTGGGATGGTCCCCTCGGGACCGACCGTCCATCGGCTGCCGATCGTGCGACGATCCGCCGCCTCTACGATACGCCCCCGGTGCTGGTGCCCTGAGATCGACGTCTCGTGAATCGGTCTCCCGAAGTGGCGCGAAGGTGCAGAAAGTGCGGCGTCCCGTCTCGCGTTCGACTAGCTTCGCAGGCACGGGTAATCTACTGGAATTCCTTGACTTTACCGAGCGGGATCGGTAGATTTTCGGCAGTGGTGAGGCGTGTCGGAGGGCTTCATTATTGAGCCGACACCACTGAAGCCGGGACTAACTTCCGTGCCGGACGCCATGCCCCGAGAGGGGAAGGCGGAAGCGTACGGGGAGGTCACCACCGTGATCCGCCGGGCTTCAATAATCCCTTCGGCGCGTCGCACCTACCGGGCCGGCCCGCGATCTTCGCGGGCCGGCCTTTTTGTGCCCGTTCACACGTGTCGTAGCGGGTCTTGCCGCGTGCGCCCCAGTGCGTATCCACTCGCGTGCACATGGTGTGCACCGTCGTGTGCGCCCGTGATCGGCTTGCGTGGGCGAGGTGGGGAGGGCAACTTGGGCTGCGCTGAAGGGCAGCAGGGCTGGGGCTGGTTGGGGTCGGCGGGGCCGGTTCTCGAGGCTCGATCCCGGCCTCCGTAGTTGCTCGACCCTCGAGGCGGTGGGGAGTCGTATCCGTGATCGGTAGGAGCGGGAACATGCCGCGAGTGAAGGTGACCCGCAGGGTGCACTTTTCGGCCGCACATCGATTGGCGCTGGAGGAGTGGGGGGAGGAGCGCAACCGGGAAGTGTTCGGGTTGTGTGCGAGCCCGAACTGGCACGGCCACAACTACGAGCTCGACGTGACGGTGGAGGGCGAGGTCGATCCACGGACCGGGTTCGTGATGGACCTCAAGGTACTGAAGGAGCACGTCGAGGAACTCGTGGTCCGGGACCTCGATCATCGGAATCTGAATCTGGATGTGCCGTGGCTGGAGGGGGTCAATCCGACCACGGAGAATCTGATCGTGGGGATCTGGCATCGGCTGGTCGACGCACTGCCCGAGGGCATCCGTCTGGTTCGGCTGGTGCTGTGGGAGACGCCGCGCAACTACGTGGAGTATTCGGGGGAATGAGCCGGTGCTGGAGCCGGTCGACCCAAGAGTGAAGGCAGGGTGCATGAGTGACGTGCGGTTGGACGAAGTCGCCTTCCAGGATCTGATCGAGGAGGTCCTGCGGCGGTTGGGCGAGGATCCGGGGCGCCAGGGGCTGCTCAAGACGCCGGAGCGGGTGGAGAAGAGCCTGCAATGGCTGACGCGCGGGTACCGCCTCTCGGTCGATCAGGTGATCGGGGATGCGATCTTCGATGAGGACCATCACAACATGGTGCTGGTCAAGGACATCGAGATGTACTCCCTGTGCGAGCACCACATGCTGCCATTCTTCGGCAAAGTGCATGTGGCGTACATACCGAACGGTCGCATCCTGGGGCTATCGAAGCTGCCGCGCATCGTGGAGGTCTTCGCTCGCCGGCTGCAGGTCCAGGAGCGGATGACGGACCAGATCGCCCAGGCGGTGTGGGAGGTCCTCGAGCCGCAGGGCGTGGGTGTGGTGATCGAGGCGTACCACCTGTGCATGATGATGCGCGGCGTGGAGAAGCAGAACTCCAAGACGATCACGAGTGCGATGCGGGGGACGTTCCTGAAGGACAATCGCACGCGCGAGGAATTCCTGGGGCTGGTGATGTCCAATGGCATCGTCGGCTGAGGCAGGCGCACTCGCCGGCCGCACGGCGCTGGTGACGGGGGCGTCGCGCGGGATCGGCCGGGCGACGGCGGCGCGCCTGCGCGAGGCGGGTGCGTGGGTCGCGATGGTCGCACGCGGCGAGGACGAACTGCGCGAGGCGGCCGCGGAGCTCGAGGCGCACGCCGTGCCCGCGGACGTCTCCGATGCGGCGAGTGTGAACCGGCTCGTCGCCTACCTGACCGAGGTGCTCGGCGGCGAGGCGCCGGACATCGTGGTGAACGCGGCGGGCGCCTTCGATCTGGCGCCGATCGCGGAGATGGACCCGGCGAGCTTCGATCGACAGGTGGCGGTGAACCTGCGCGCGCCGTTCCTGGTGATGCGCGCGTTCCTGCCGGCGATGCTGGAGCGGGGATCGGGACACGTAGTGACGCTGGGCTCGATCGCCGGCCGGCACGCCTTCCCGCACAACGGCGCGTACTCGGCCTCGAAATTCGGGGTACGCGGCCTGCACGCAGTATTGGATGCGGAGCTGCGTGGGACGGGTGTCCGGAGCACGCTGGTCGAGCCGGCGGCGACGGACACGCCGATCTGGGACACGATCGACTACACCCGTCACCCGGGGCTGCCGCCCCGGGAGGCGATGCTCTCGGCGGACGCCGTCGCAGATGCGGTGCTCTACGCAGTGACGCGGCCCCCGGAGGTCGATGTGCGAACGATGATCATCGAACGAGCGTAACGGATAGAAGGTACGGCCCCATGTTTGTGGTGAGTGTACAGGCCCATTACGACAGCGCGCACTACCTGCGCAACTATCACGGGAAGTGCGAGAAGCTGCACGGGCACAGATACGTCGTCGAGGTCGCGCTGGCCAAGGAGGAGTTGGGGCCGGGCGGGATCGCTTTCGATTTCGTCGACGTGAAGCGCGAGTTGCGTAGTCTGGCAGACGGGCTGGATCACGAGAATCTGAACGAGATTCCGCCGTTCACGGATATCGAGCCCTCGGCCGAGAACCAGGCCCGCTACTTCTGGGACGAGCTGAAATCACGCCTGCCGGAGGAAATGGCGGAGGCGCTGCTGTACGTGCGCGTGTGGGAGACACCGACGCAGTGGGCGCAGTACACCGAGCGCAAGCTGTTCATCTGAGTCTCCGGGCTGTGTGGCGTGTGGGGCCGACCGGTCGGCCCCACACGCCACACGGCCGTGGAACGTCATCCGGATGTACGTACCGCTGACCGATATCGTCACCTGTCCTCGCTGCGGGCCGGAGTGGAGTTTGATTCTGCTCGCGGATCGCGTCGAGGATCGGCGTGTACTGGAAGGTGCCTTCGGCTGTCCGAACTGCCGGACGTCGTACCCTGTAGAGGGTGGGTTCGCGGATCTGCGGCCACGGCCCGCACCGGAATTGCCGGAAGTCGAGCCACCGGCGCGCGAGGCGGATCGGGATGCGGCGGTCCGCATCTCCGCACTCCTCGGACTCGGCGAGGGCCTGGGCTCTCCGCTCCTGGCGGGCCACCTGGCACGTCTCGCGCCCCAGGTCGCCGCGCTCGTCGAGCGGCTCGAGGTGGTGGCGCTGGACGCCGACCTGCGCGCCTGGCCCGAAGAGGCGGGCGTGACCCGCATCGCCGCGAAGCAGAGCCTGCCGTTCCGCGACCGGAGTCTGCGCGGGGCGGCACTCGTCGGCGAGCAGGCGTCGACGTTCCTGGAGGAGGTCGCACGTGTGGTATGGCCGACCGGCCGGATCCTGATCGAGGCCGCTCCCGAAGGACTGGAGTCGCGCTTCGAGGCGGCCGGGCTGGAGGTCATGGCGCGTGAGGGCGGGACGGTGCTCGCCGTGCGCACCTGACGCGTCGCACCCGACCCGTCCGGCAGGCGGAAGCATGGAGGGCCGCACGGTCACGTTCGACGACAGGAGGTCCGTCCTCGGCCGTTGTTTGGCGCGGGCTCGGGGCGAGTGCCGCCCGTCCGCGGGATTGTGGCGCCGCGACCTCATCTCTATACTTAGCGTTTCGACGCTCCGAAACGTGTGAATCCCGCCTACAACGCGTGCCATGACCTGGTGGAAGAATCTCTTCGGCAACGCAACCAACGACCGAGAGGTCGACTACTACCGCGAGGGGATGGATCTCCTCGCGGTGGGCAAATATCACGAGGCGCTCACGTCGTTCAGACTTGCACTGCGCGAGACGCCCGGGGATGTGGCCGTCCTCCAGCAGATCGCCATCTCGTACACGCGGATCGGCATGACGGACGAGGCGATGAAGACCTACCGCGGCGTGCTCCAGAAGGACCCGACGGCGGTGGGCGCCCACTACGGGCTCGCTTTTCTGCTCCTGCGTGAGGGGCGGGAGGCAGAGGCGGCCGAACACCTGAAGATGTTCCTCGCGGCCCCACCGGCGGGCCCGGAAGCGAATCGACATATCGAGCACGCGCGACAGACGCTCGCGGAGCTCATGGGTGAGTCCGTACCCGAGGGAGGTAGCTGAAATGGCGGACACCGTAGTGACGCTCCGCTGGTTGGGTGAGGGGCTGAAGTTCGAGAGCGAGGGGAGTGGCGGCATCACGGTGCCGATCGACGGAGATGGCGAGGTCGGAACTCGTCCAATGGAGTTGCTCCTGATCGGACTCGCAGGATGCATGGGGATCGACATCGTCGACATCGTGCACAAGATGCGCGTCGAGCTGGAAGGACTCGACGTGCGCGTCGAAGGCGACCGCGCGCCCGAGCCGCCCCGGCGCTACACGCGCATCCGCCTTGCGTACGAGGCTCGTGGCGTGGCCGAGGAAGACCTCCCCAAGCTTCAGCGAGCGGTCGACCTGTCCGAGGAGAAGTACTGCAGCGTCCTGCACACGCTCCGCCAGGACATCGAGCTGGAAACGGAGATCCGGCTCTCCTGAGTCGGAGCGGCCGGCAAGTGCGCACACCTGGAGGAAGTCCATGACCGCGAAGACCGGAACCCGGAACTACGCGGCCCACCCAGCCGATCTTGAGCGCGGCACACTGGTCCAGCTCTTCTTCGAGGCCGTGGACCGGCACGACAGTGGTGATGCGTTGCGCTACGCGGCGGGCGGCTCGTGGCACTCGATCGGCCACCGCGAGGTGGAGACGCGGGTACGCCGAGTCGGGCTCGCCCTCGAAGCGCTCGGGCTGCGTCGTGGCGACCGGGCCGCGATCCTCTCGGAGAACCGTCCGGAGTGGGCAATTGCGGATTACGCCGCGCTGTGCGTGGGCGTGCAGGACGTGCCGGTCTACGCGACGCTCCCTGCCAACCAGATCGCCTACGTCCTCGAGGACGCGGCCGTCAAGCTGATCTTCGTCTCAACGGCGGAACAGCTCGCGAAGGTCTGCGAGGTGTGGAACGAGCTGCCCGCGCTCGAGCACGTCGTGGTCTTCGACGACGTGACGGTCGAAGATGCTCGGGTGCAGACGCTCGCGAACCTGCTCGAGCTGGGTGAGCGCGAGGAGGCGGCGGGCCGTGGCGAGGGGTTCCGTGAGCGTGCGCTGGTGGCCGAGCCCGACGACGTCGCCACGATCCTCTACACGTCGGGGACGACGGGCCAGCCGAAGGGCGCGATGCTCACCCACAACAACATCTACTCGAATACGCGCGCCGTAAAGGATGAGGTCGTACTGACCAACCGGGATGTTTCGTTGAGCTTTCTGCCGCTCTCGCACATCCTGCAGAGGATGGTCGACTACCTCCTCTTCGATCGGGGCGTGCCGATCGCGTACGTGGCATCCTTCGACCGGGTGGCCCAGAGCCTGGTCGAGGTGAAGCCGACGGTCGTCGTCTCGACGCCCCGGGTCTACGAGAAGGTGTACGCCGCAGTGATGTCGTCGACCGGGATCAAGCGGCGGCTGGTCTACTGGGCGCGCGACGTGGGGCGGCGCTGGGCGGAGGCGAAGCTGAGCGGCCGGCGGCCGTCGCTGGCCGTGAGCATCCAGCACCGCCTGGCGGACGCACTCGTCTTCAGGAAGATCCGGGCACGGGTCGGCGGACGGATCCGCTTCTTCATCTCGGGGGCCGCGCCGTTGAACCCGGAGATCTCGCGCTTCTTCTACTCCGCGGGGATCCTGATCCTCGAGGGGTACGGACTCACGGAGACGTCGCCGGTCACGAACGTGAACACGCCGGACGATTTCAAGTTCGGCACGGTCGGCAAGCCGATCCCGGGCACCGAGATCATGACGGCCGAGGATGGTGAGATCCTGGTGCGCGGGCCACAGGTCATGAAGGGGTACTTCAACGCCCCGGAGGCGACCGCGGAGGCGATCGACGAGGACGGCTGGTTCCGGACCGGCGACATCGGCGAGATCGATGCCGAGGGCTTCCTTCGCATCACGGACCGAAAGAAGGATCTCATCGTCACGGCCGGCGGCAAGAACATAGCCCCGCAGCCGATCGAGAACGCGATCCGGGAGAGCCGCTACGTGCAGGAGGCGGTCGTGCTCGGTGACAAGCGGCCGTATCCAATCGTGCTGGTGGTCCCCGATTTCGAGCGCCTGACGTCGTGGGCGAAGGCGAAGGGGATCGCTGTGGCGAGTCGCGAAGAACTGGTCCGTGACGAGCAGGTGCGCAAGAAGATCGACGATGAAGTCCAGCGGAAGCTGTCCGGCTTCGCGCGCTACGAGCTACCCAAGAAGGTCGCGCTATTGGAGCGCGAGTTCAGCATCGAGCGCGGCGAGTTGACGCCGACGCTCAAGGTGCGGCGGCGCGCGGTCGAAGCCCACTACGTCGACATCATCGAGGCACTCTACAACGAGCCCCAGAAGGTGGCGGCGGCGGACTAGAGGATCCTGCGATGGCGAATCGAACGGACGCGCGGATCGTGCTCATGACGGCGCCCGATCGGGAGGTCGCGGAGCGCATCGTAAGGACGCTGGTCGAGGAGCGCCTGATCGCGTGTGGCAACATCGTCGAGGGGCTCACCTCGATCTACCGCTGGAAGGATGCGATCGAGTGTGATGCGGAGGTGCTGGTCGTGATGAAGACCGCCTCCGCAGTGGTGCAGCGGCTCCTCGAGCGAGGCGCCGAGCTGCACCCCTACGAAGTCCCGGAGCTGCTGGTCCTGCCGATCGAGGCCGGCCATGGTCCGTATCTGGACTGGATCTTCGGGACGGTGGAATAAAAACTCGAGCTGGATTGACATAGAAGCATGACAACCGAGAATCGACGCGTGACGAGGCGCAGAGGCACGCGCAAGCGCGCCGAGGGGACCAGGCAGGCGGCCGGGATTCACGTGGATGAGGAGGCGCCCCTGGCTGAGGCCACGGCCTCGGAAAGTGTCTCTGGCCCGGACGATGCGTCGACGGGGCTCACGCCGGATGGCGGAGTCGATGACCCAAAGGAGGCAGAGCGGCCAGTCGTGTCTGCAGAGGATGCGTTGGAGCGGGCCGCGGCGCTGGAAGCCGAAGGCGACGATGCCGGTGCGGAGGCCGTGTATCGGGAATTGATCACGGCGGAGCCGGGGAACGTGAATGCGCGGCTCCGCCTCGGCGCGCTCTACGAGCGGCTGGACGAGCCGGAGAAGGCGCTGGAGCAGTACGAGGCGGCACGGGTCGCGGCGCCGGACGACGCACGGGTGCTCACCCGCATGGGCGCGGTCTACATCGCGCTGCGGCGCTACGAGGCGGCCGAGCGTGAGTTGAAGCGAGCGCAGCGACTGGACCCCGACCGGGCGGAAGCGTACGTCCAACTCGGAGTGATCGCGTACCGGCGTGGCGTCTACGGCCAGGCAGAATCCGAGTTGAAGCGAGCGATCGCCCTCGATCCGGAGCATGCGACGGCGTACTACTACCGGGGCGAGGCGCTGAACCAGCTCGGCCGCGTAGACGAGGCGCTGGCCATGCTGATGCGCGCGGTCGAGTTGGACCCGAGCAACGGCCGCGCCTACTATGCCATGGGCATCCTCTACGACAGGAAGCACATGCGCGAGGAAGCGGAGGCGATGTACCGCAAGTCGCGCGAAGTCGGCGGGCGATGATCGAGGTCCGCATCGGCGAGCTGGCGGACGCTGCGGAGTCCGCGTTGCTGCGCCCGGTCGATGCCTCGTGGGCGGCGGTCACGCCGGCGATGCGGCGGCTCGAGCTGGCCGCCGGGCCCGAGCTCGCCGAGCAGTGCGGCCGCCTGGGCGAGCTGCCCGTCGGCTCGGCGGTGATCACCGGCGCGGGCAAGCTGAGCGCGGACTTCATGGTCCACGTCGTGGTCCGCTCACATGAAGAGCCCGTCACCCCTGCCGGCGTGCGACGCGGCCTGGTGAACGGGCTTCGGCGCCTGGACGAGTGGGGCATCGAGAGTGTGGCGATGCCGCCACTCGGCACGGGTGCGGGCAATCTGGATCCGGAGGAGTCGGCACAAGTCATGATCCCGACGCTCCTCGAACACCGGCGTACTCTCCCCCAGCCGCTCCGGGTCCTGATCGTGGTCGAGAGCGAGTACGAGCGCGACGCCTTCCGGCGGCTGCTCGCCGTCTCCGCGCGGAGCGGCTGAGCTCGCGGCCGCGGCGCGTGCGCGGCTCTCGATCGGAATCTCTCAATTTACCGACATCGAAAGACATGATTTCGATCACGCGACGTCGTGTGCTCGCGCTCGCCATCCTCGGCGTGTGGGGGGCGGTCGTGGCGGTCCACGTGCGCCGTGAGTACTTCCGCCCCCTCGCGGTACTGTTGGAGGAGGGGGCGGCGGCGCTGGCGCCCGGCTCGAGCTTCTACCTGGTGCGGATGGACGGCCACGCGATCGGCATGGCGACCGCGCGGCTGGACACGGTGGCCGAGGGCTTCATCGCCGAGGAGCTGCTGCGGCTGGACATCCCCGCACTTGGTGCGACGCATCGGGCGACGGTGCGCACGCGTGTCGAGCTGAACCGGGCGCTTGCGCTACGCACCTTCACCTTCGACCTGGACTCTGATGCGGGCCGCTTCGCGGTGCGGGGGGAGAGCCGGGCGGACACGCTGCTGGACCTGACGATCGGCGCCGGCGGCGACGAGGAACGAACCTCGATCCGTCTCGAGGATGGCGCCATACTGCCGACCGCGCTGCCACTTCGCCTCGCCGCGGGCGGGCGTCTGCGGGTGGGCGAGGCGTTCGGCGTGAGGATCTTCGACCCCTCGACGCTCGCGCCGCGCACGATAGAGATCCACGTTGCCGAGCACGACACGCTGCTGGTCGCGGACACGGCGGCGTGGGACGCGGAGGCCCGGCGCTGGACGCCGGTGCCGGACACACTCCCGGCGTGGCGCATTGAGGAGACGTTCGGCGGTGTATCGGTCTCGAGCTGGGTGGACGACGATGGTCGGCTGATCCGGGCCGAGAGCCCGCTCGGCTTCACGCTGGAGCGCGTGCCGTACGAGATCGCGAGTGAAGAGTGGAACCGCTCGCGTGGCGACCCGGCGTTGGCGGGTGGGTACGGCGTGGTGATCGAGGGGTCTGCGATCGCCAGCGACGTCGACCTGGACGCCGTCGGCGTGGTCGAGCGGCTCGCGGTGCGCCTGCTTGGCGTCGAGCTCGAGGGCTTCGACCTGGCGGGCGGGAGACAGACGCTGCGTGGCGATACACTCCATGTCGAGCGGGAGTCGCTGGCCGGACTGGACGCCGGCTACCGTCTGCCGTACGCCGGCGGCGGTGAGGTGGCTTCGGAACTCGTCTCGACGCCACTCGTCCAGGCGGAGGATCCGCGCATCCAGCGTCTCGCACGACAGATCGCGGGCGATGTGGACGATCCACTCGTCGTCGCCCGGCGCCTCAACGACTGGGTCTACGACAATCTGAAGAAGGAGGTCACGCTCAGTGTGCCGAGCGCCGTGCAGGTCCTCGAGTCGGGGCAGGGCGACTGCAACGAGCACACGGTCCTCTACCTGGCGCTGGCGCGTTCGTTGGGGCTGCCGACCCGCACGGCGACGGGGGTGGTCCACATTCGCGGGCGGTACTACTACCATGCGTGGCCCGAGGTCTGGGCCGGGCGGTGGGTGGCGGTGGACCCCACGCTGGGGCAGTTCCCGGCAGACGCGTCGCACCTGCGGTTCCTGGTCGGCGGGCTGGCCAGGCAGGTCGAACTCGTCCGGCTGATCGGCCGGCTGCAGCTGGAGACGGTGGAGTCATGATTCGACTGGAAGCATTGACCAAGAGGTACGGCCGTTTCACCGCAGTGCAGCCGACGGATCTGCACGTGCGGCGCGGTGAGCTGTTCGGCTTCCTCGGCCCGAACGGCGCCGGCAAGACGACGACGATCCGGATGATCGCCGGCGTGCTGCGCCCGACGGCGGGGCGCGTGGTGATCGGCGGGCACGACATGGAGCGCGACCCGATCGGCGCGAAGCGGAAGATCGGCTACATCCCGGACCGTCCGTTCGTCTACGAGAAGCTGACCGGCGCGGAGTTCCTGCACTTCGTGAGCGGGCTCTGGGGGCAGGACGGCGCGGAGGCGGAAGCACGGGCGGACGAGTTGCTCGAGCTCTTCGAACTGACGCGCTGGCGGGACACGATGGTCGAGAGCTACAGCCACGGAATGCGCCAGAAGCTGCTGATCAGCTCCGCGCTCGTGCACCGCCCGGAGCTGATCGTGGTCGATGAGCCGATGGTCGGGCTGGACCCGAAGGCGGCGCGTCTGATCAAGGACCTGCTGCGCGCGTTCACGGCACAGGGCGGGACGGTCTTTCTCTCGACGCACACGCTCGAGGTAGCCGAGGCGCTGTGCGACAGGATCGCGATCCTGGCCGACGGCCGGATCCAGGCGATCGGTACGATGGACGAGCTGCGCCGTGAGGCGGAAGCCGGTGCGGCGGGGCTCGAGGAGGTCTTCCTCAAGCTGACCGGCGGCGATGCGGTGGCGGAGTTGATCGCGTCGCTGCGAGCAGCGCCCGAGGCGGTGTGATGGGTGGGCGGGTGGATCGCGGAGGCCAGACGTCGGGGCGCGAATCGGGCGACCCGCACCGGGAGGCGTCGGAGCCATTGGAGCGCGGGCCTGAGCCGGTCCGCGGTGGAAACGGATCGTTCCCACACGGGGCTACCTCACTTCGGGGTGACCCCGACGCCGACCGGCGCGCCGTCCCGCCCTCTTCGAGCCTGGGCTTCCTGCTGCTTCCGGTGCTCCGGGCAACGCGGCGGCGGATGGCGGCCTCCTCGAGCGTGGCACGGGTGGTGGTGCTCGGGCTCGTCGGCGCAGTTTTCTGGTCGATCCTCTTCTCGATCCTCTACAGGCTGCTCCGCTACTTCCGGGGGGCGGAGGGGATCGGCGAGGTACTGGCGGCGAAGCTGCTCGGGCTGATCCTGCTCGCGTTCCTGATGATCCTGCTGCTGTCGAACATCATCACGGCGCTCTCGTCATTTTTCCTGGCGCGGGACATGGAACTGCTCATGGCCGCCCCGGTCGACGGTGTCAGGGTCTACGGCGCACGGCTGACCGAAACGCTCGTCCACTCCTCCTGGATGGTCGTCCTGGTGCTGGTTCCGATCCTGGCGGCGTACGGCGTCGTCTACCAGGGCGGGGTGGCGTTCGTCGTGGTCTCGGCAGTGACGACGGTGGCGTACCTGGTCCTGCCGGCGGTGGTGGGGGCTGCGGTCACGCTTCTCCTGGTGAACGTCTTCCCGGCACGGCGGGCGCGGGACCTCCTCGCGCTGATCGCGCTCCTCGGCGCGGCGGGGCTGGTCCTGATGATCCGGCTGCTCAGGCCGGAGCAGCTCGCGCGGCCCGAGGGCTTTCGCGACCTGGTCGACTTCATGGCCGCGCTACGGGCGCCGAGCTCGCCGTGGCTCCCGAGCGAATGGGCGGCGGAGTCGATCATGGCGACGCTCGGCACAGGCGCGGGTGACTACTTCCCGCTGCTCCTCCTGTTGAGCACCGCGGCCACCTTCGTCGTGCTCGGCGCGTGGCTGCACGAGCGGCTCTTCCGTGACGGTTTCAGCCGCTCGCAGGAGGGCGGCGAGCTTCGTGAGGGCCGTGGGCGGCGACGTCGCCTGGAAGCGCTGCTCAGGCCGCTCTCACCGACGGTGCGCGTGCTCGTGGCCAAGGAGGTGCGCACCTTCTTCCGCGACACGACGCAGTGGTCGCAGCTCATCCTGCTCGGCGTGCTGCTCGTGGTCTACATCTACAACGTGAAGGTGCTGCCTCTGTGGAGCGGCGAGGAGGTCGGCTTTTTCCTGGTCAACGTGGTCTCGTTCCTGAACCTGGGGCTGGCCGGCTTCGTACTCGCGGCGATCGCGGCGCGCTTCATCTTCCCGGCGGTGAGCCTGGAGGGCCGCACGCTCTGGCTCCTGCGCTCGTCGCCACTCGACCTGCGGCGCCTGCTGTGGACGAAGTACTGGATCGGCGTGGCGCCGCTGGTCGTCCTGGCCCTCGCGATCACGATCGGCACCAACGTGATCCTTCGCGTCGGGCCGTTCATGATGACGCTCTCGCTCGTGACGATCACCGTGATCACCTTCGCCGTGGCGTCGCTCGCGATCGGCTTCGGCGCGGCGTTCCCGCGTTTCGAGACGGACAACGCCGCGCAGATCTCGACCGGCTTCGGCGGACTGCTCTTCATGATGACGGCGACGGCCTACCTGGCCGCGATCATCGTGCTCCAGGCGTGGCCGGTGTACGCCTTCCTCCGCGCTCGAGCGACGGGTGCGGCGCTGGGGGGCGGCGACGTCGCGTGGCTCGTGTTCGGGATCGGCGCGGGGCTCGGGCTCTCGGCGGCAGCGATCGTCATGCCGCTGCGGGTGGCGGTGCAGAAGGTACAGGAGCTTTGAGCTTCGCTGCGCTTCGCAGGGCCGGGGCGAGGTGGAGTGGGGAAGCCCTGGCCCGGACCTCGACCTCGTCCCTGCCCTCATGGGCGGAAGGGCTGGCCCGGTTCTCGACCCTCGCTCCGACCTCAAGCTTCGTAGGCGGCAGGATGTTGAGGTTACCCATCACCGGGTCCTAGCGCTCGCTCGGCAGAGGTGAGCGGGGCCGGGGGCGTGCCTTGGGTGGCCGGGAAGGGAAGACGATGAAGCAGGAAGGCGGCTGGGACAGGGAGTTGCACGCGGCGTTCCGGGCGGCGTGGTTGGCGGGCGAGAGGGTGATGCAGGACTTCGGCGGCGAGCACGAAGTGGTCGAGAAGTCGCCGGACCAGCCGGTGACGCCGGCCGATCTCGACGCCGACCGCATCTTGCACGAGAGTCTCGGCCGTGCGACGCCGGGGTACGGCTGGCTCTCGGAGGAGTCGGCGGACCGTCCGGATCGCCTGGAGGCGGAGCGGGTATGGATCGTCGACCCGATCGACGGGACGAGTTCCTACATCGTGGGCCGGCCGGAGTTCGCGATCTCGGTCGGGCTCGCCGAGAGGGGCACGGCGGTGGTCGGGGTGGTCTACAACCCGGCCACGCGTGAGGTGTACTGGGCGGTGCGCGGAAGCGGCGCTTTCATGGGCACGCTCGAGCCCGCGGGCCCTCGCACGGCGACGCGGCTTTCGGTGACCGACCGCGCGACCGCGGACCACGTGGTCATGCTGGCCTCTCGCAGCGAGATCGCGGCCGGTGAGTTCGATCCGTTCCACGGCGGGTGGCGCGTACTGCCGACCGGGAGCACGGCGTACAAGCTGGCGAAGATCGCGGCCGGAGAGGGCGCTGTGTTCCTGAGCCCCGGCCCGAAG
>CALKIP010000085.1 GCA_937995995.1 uncultured bacterium | reverse complement strand
ACACCGGCGGCGAGCAGCAACCTGCCCCGACGACGCGTCGCCGACCGCGACCCGACCGCGTCAAATGCTTGCCATTCCAGCAGGTTCTGCGCTTCGGCCCTCCGGTACTTCCGCTTCCTGATTCCGCGTTCCAGCAGCGAGCAGTTCCCACATGTCGAACCCATGGGAAGTCGCAGGAGGTGGTTGCATCGACTCAACGAGCCGGAGCCGTCCCCCGTCATCGTGACGGCCGGGACTTCACTTCGAACCAACAGGTCTGGAGAAGAGAAGAGATGAAGCTTCGGAGTTCATCGAGAACCGTACTTTCGATCGTCGCGGCGGCGGTCGCGCTCGGTGCGGCCGTCGAGCCGCTGGCCGCGCAGTCGGCCGGTACCATTCGCGGGCGGGTCGTCGATGCGTCGACGCAGCGCCCGGTCAGTGGAGCACAGGTCGTCGTACAGGGCAGCCAGCGCGGCGCCATCTCGAACACGGCGGGTGCATACGTGATCTCCGGCGTGCCTGCGGGCGACCACACGGTCGTGGTGGAGATGATCGGCTACGGCAGGATCGAGCGGACGGTGACGGTGCGGGCGGACGCACCGGTGGAGGCAGACTTCGCCCTCTCGCCTACGGTGATCGCTCTGGACGAGGTGGTCGTGACAGGGACGGCCGGAGCCACGCAGCGCCGCGCACTGGGCAACACCGTGACGACGGTCAACGCCGCCGAGCTCACGGAGACCGTGCCGATCACGACGGTGACGCAGCTCCTCCAGGGCCGCACCCCGGGGCTCACGGTCATGAGCGCCTCCGGTCAGGTCGGCACGGCGTCGAACTTCCGCATCCGCGGCGCGAACTCTCTGAGCGCGAGCAATCAGCCGGTCTTCTACGTGGACGGCGTGCGCATCACGTCGACGTCGCAGGGCGGCTGGGGCACGAACAACAACACGACGCGTGAGACGTCGCCACTCGATGCGATCAACCCGGACGACATCGAGTCGATCGAGGTGATCAAGGGTCCCGCGGCGGCCACGCTCTACGGCTCCGACGCTGCTGCGGGCGTCATCCAGATCATCACGAAGAAGGGGCGCGCGGGTCAGCAGGGCGTGCAGTGGAACGCCCGCATGGACTACGGCCAGACGGACTGGGCCGTGGGGATGCCGACCAACTACACGCTCTGCAACGCGGACCGCATCCTCGGCAAGCTGGGTGACGACGGCGAGTGGGAGGTCGATCCCGCGGACTGGCCGGGGTGCGAGGGGATGGACCCGGACTCGCCGTGGCGGGAGCGGCTCCTCACCGACCAGCCGCTCAAGCACCCGGGCGTGCTGCGCAACGGGGAGAACACGCGCCTGGGTCTGTCGGCACGGGGAGGCGGCGACCGCTACTCGTTCTACTTTTCGGGTGACCGGGAGCTCCAGGAGGGTGTCTTCACGAACAACTCCTTCGAGCGGATCTCCGGTCGCGCGAACTTCTCCGTCGTGCTCTCGGACAAGCTGGACATGGCGCTGAGCGCCCAGTACAGCAACTCGGAGACGACGCAGCCGCAGAACGACAACGCGTCCAACGGCTGGCTTCGCAACGCCTACCGGGGAATCCCGGGGTGGGACGCACCCTGGGCCGACGGGTGGCGCGGCCTGGGCCCCGAGCAGATCAAGCAGTTCGACAATACGATCGAGAACGAACGCTTCATCTTCGGGCTGACGGCCAACTACCGGCCCCTCGACTGGTTCCGGCACCGCCTGACGCTCGGGATGGACGCGGGCGAACGGACGAACACGCTCTTCTACGGCATCGACCGGACCGGGCGCGCGCCGTTCGGTGAAACGTACGCCAAGGGCTACATCGGCCACATCATGCCCGTCACGCGGGACTACACCGTGGACTACGTGGGCACGGTGTCGAAGGATCTGACGCCGGATGTGACGACCTCGACGTCGTTCGGGATGCAGTACATCTCGCGCAACTACTGGGAGACGGAGGTGATCGGCGAGGGTCTGGTGGCCGATCCCGTCCGGCTGATCGGCAAGGCGGCGACGACGCGGGCCACGGAGGACCGCGAGGATCAACGCTCGCTCGGCTTCTTCCTCGAGGAGCAGATCGGCTGGAAGAACCGCCTCTTCCTGACCGCCGGCGTGCGTATGGACGACCACTCGGCGTTCGGCGCGAACTTCGAGCGGATCTACTACCCGAAGGTCGCAATGTCGTACGTCGTCTCCGAGGAACCGTTCTTCAACGTTCCCCTCGTCTCGAACCTGAAGCTGCGTGCGGCGTGGGGTGCGGCGGGGAGCGCTCCGGATCCGTTCGCAGCCAACCGGACCTACGGCGCGACGCAGGTCGCGATGGACGACGGCTCGGTGGTCTCGGGGCTGGTGCCGGACGCCTTCGGCAACGACGACCTGAAGGCGGAGCGCGGCGAGGAGATCGAGGTCGGATTCGATGCCTCGCTCTTCGAAGACAACCTGGGCATCGAGTTCACCTACTACCACAACCGAACCAGGGATGCGCTGATCAACGTTCCCGTCCCGCCCTCGACCGGGTTCACCGGCACGGTCATGGAAAACGTCGGCGAGATCAAGAACAGCGGCCGCGAGCTGACGCGCTTCGGCCCGCGGATCCGTCGCCAGAACCTGATCTGGGATGCCGTGGTGACCTTCTCGACCAACGCGAACAAGGTCGTCTCGTTCGGCGGCAAGCGCGAATTCATCGCGGTCGGCTACAGCAATTCGCAGCGCCACGTCGAAGGCTACCCGCTGGCGGGCTATTGGACGCAGGTGCCGGTTCGTGACGCGGACGGGAAGCTGGTGCTCGACGGAGAGGGCCGTCTGACGTTCGAAGACGATATGAAGTACGTCGGCCCATCGGCACCCACGCGGGAGGCATCGCTCACCAACACCTTCACGATCCTGGGCAACCTCCAGCTCTTCGCCTTCATGGATTACAAGGGCGGGCACCGCCTCTTCAACATGGCCGCTTCGACCGCGCACCAGGACGGCGTCTCCTACGAGGCGGCCCGTTACCTGGCGGGTGAGCTGTCCGAGGAGGAGTGGCTGCTCATCAGCTCGGGCTCCAGCCACAACGCGCCGTTCTTCGAGCGCGCGGACTTCATCAAGCTGCGCGAGCTCTCGCTGCGCTACACGCTCCCCGTCGAATGGGCGCAACGGCTGGGCGCGAGCGGGATGAACGTCTCGCTGGCCGGTCGCAACCTGGCGGTCTGGTCCGACTACAGCGGGCCCGATCCCGAGGTGAACATCGGGGGCAGCGCGACCTTCACGCGCGGCGACTACATGTCGGTGCCCATGATGCGTCAGTGGGTCGCGTCGCTGAACTTCACCTTCTGAGCACCATGACTTCTGATCGAGGAACGAAGATGTCGAAGATACATTCGCGTCGCGTGGTGCACGGCCTCGCCGCGCTCGGCCTGATGGTTGCCCTGGGCGCGTGCGACAACCTGCTCGGCGTCGACAACTACGGCGCGATCGACGACGAGAACGTCACCGATCCCGCCTTCATCCCGGAGATGGTCAACGCCACCGTCAGCGCGTTCCAGGAAAAGTTCGGCCTCCTGGTCTTCGCCGGAGCGCTGCTCTCGGACGAGGCGGTCAACGGCCACAACTTCGAGCAGTGGCAGGACATCGATCTGCGTATCATCGACCACGAGAACACGATGATACGCGACATCTACCGTGCCGCGCAGACCGCGCGCGGGACGGGGGAGGACATGGTCTCGCGCCTGCGCGAGGTGCTGGAATCGCCCTCGACGAGCATCGAGCTGGCGACGGCGCTGACCTACACGGGCTACGCCTACATCCAGCTCGGCGAGTACTTCTGCTACTCGCCCATCGAGGGCTTCGGCGCGGCGGTCGAATCCGACGGCATCCTGGCCGTCGCCGTCGAGCGCTTCGAGGAGGCGATCTCGATCCTCGAGGAGCTCAACGGCGACAAGGCGGAGCAGATGCTGAACCTGGCGCGTGTCGGCGCGGCGCGCGCATCGCTCCAACAGGGCAAGTACGACGATGCCATAGCCTTCGCGACGCCCGTGCCGGAGGACTTCACCGCGTGGATCCGCCACGCGGAGAGCCCGACCGACCTGCGCAACTACCTGTCCAGTGCAACGAAGGGAACGAACCAGTCGATCGGCGTGGATGTCGCGTTCCGGGGGCTGAACGACACGCGTGTCCGCCACGCCGCCGAGCCGGTCACGGGGCACAACCAGAAGACGCAGCTCTGGACGCCCTACCAGAGTGCATCGTACTCGGAATGGTCGGCCGATGGCGAGTCGGTGACGATCGACAACACCACGTCGATCCGTCTCGCCTCGGGTCTCGAGGCCCGCTACATCATCGCCGAGGCCGGTGGGATGAGCGACGGCGAGCTGCGCGCCTTCATCGACGAGCGGCGCGCCGTGGGCGGGCACGGCGCCTACACCGGCGCGGACCTGCGGGCCGAGCTGCGCGAGCAGCGTCGCCGCGACTTCTTCCTGGACGGGCACCGCCTGGGTGACCTGCGGCGCTACCGCCGGCTCCACGGCGTCGACTTCTTCCCGACCGGGCCGCACCCCAACGACGCGGCGTGGGGCTGGGGCAGCTACAGCACGGCGACGTGCTTCGTCCCGCACCGGGAGGAGAAGGAGAGCAACCCGAACTACACGCCACTCGGCGATCCGATCGATCCGATCGGCTGAGTGCGGGCGTCACGTCCGGAACGTCCGAGGCCCGGTGATCATCACCGGGCCTCGTTCTTTCCTGCCGGATCGAGTGTCCTGCCGTGTGGTGGTCGCTCGACCGCATCCATGAACCCGAAGGCGAGTCTGCATGTTCGTCCTCCTCTGCGCCGCTCTGCTCCAGGCGAGCACCGGTCCGCTTTGCGCGAAGCCGCCGCTTCGGCCGATTCCACTACTCCGGTCCGGCACCACGGTGCACGGGTCCGACAGCACGGTGCACGTTGCAGACACGGTCTACGCGAGCCCCGCGCTGCGCGAGTTCGTCGCACGTGCGGCCGAGGGCAACCGAGAAGTCCCGGCGGAGTTGCACGCCTACCGGGCACTCGTCGAGTCGGAAGTCGCGCTGGTGCTCCACATGGACGAAGGCGAGGAGCTGACGAGCCAGGTCGAACAGATCGCCAGCCACGTGCAGTGGCGGCGGGACGGGTCCGTGGACCAGCGCATCGTGGGGCATCGCGTCCGGGCGTACGGCCCGAACGTCTCCGTCCTCACCTATCTCGGGCGCGGTTGGCTGATGCCGGTCCTCTACGGCGAGCGGCTGCAGATCTTCGCACCCGAAGACTCCACGGCCCAGGGTCGGAAGACCGGCCCGACCTATGAAGTGATCCACCCCTTGTCGGCGCAGCGCGATGCCGTCTACCGCTTCGACGGCGGCGACACCGTCGCGGTGCTGAACTTGCCGGAGCGGGTGCTCCACGTGGTCCGGATCCGGGTCACGCCGCGCCGCGCGCCGGACGAGCGCGCACTCCTCTTCCACGGCGACATCGAACTGGACGCCGACCGACACCAGATCGTCCGCATGCGCGGCCGACTCGTCGAGTATCACCCCGACCCGGGGCTCGCGACTCGACTCCTCGGGCTCGCGGCGCGCGGCTTCGCCTACTTCGAGGTCGAGAACGCCGAGCACGAGGCGCGCTACTGGCTCCCCTACCGCCAACGGATCGAGCTCCATGCGGTGACTCCGCTCACCGACTCACGGGCGATCCTCCGGATCGCGAGCCGTTTCGGGGATCTTCGGCTCGAGGAGTCCAGGATGGGGGCCGCGCCGCCATCGGATCCTCCGTCCTACCGGCTGACCTTCGCAACCGGGGACACGCTCCACCGCTTCGACGGCTGGAGCAGACCTCCCGGGGAAGCGACGGCGGAACTCAGTGCCCGTGACTTCGACGACGTCGCCCCGCCGGAGCTCCTCCCGGACGGCCCGCCTCACCTGCGCTTCGGCGTGCGCCGCATCTCGGAACTCGTGCGCTACAATCGCATCGAGGGCGCATACTCCGGCGCCGGCGCAGTCCTCGCCTTTCGCGACGCCGCACCCGGCCTCGAGTTGCGCGGCACAGGCGGGTGGGCCTGGAGCGAGGCCACGCCCCGTGGCAGTGTCGAACTCGCGCTCCGCCACGAGCCGTGGACGCTCTCCCTCGCCGCCGTGCGGGACCTCGTGCACACGAACGACTTCGTCTCGGCCTTCGAGCGCCACGGCGGCTTCCCACCGCTGCTCCTCCTCGGCGGCATCGACGACTTCGACTACCTGGACCGGCGCGCCGCGGGAATCGCCATCACCCGCGACCTCGCCCCCGGCGGCGAGACGCGCGTGGGGCTCGACGTCGGCTGGGCTGAGGACCGGCCCGAAGTGCGACGGCTGCTGAGCGGCCCTCTCGCCGCGGACACGCTGCGCCTCAACCGCCCGATCACGCCCGGCCGCTACGCCCGCGCACGGCTCGTCCTCGAACACGGCCGCTCCGTGGGCCGCTTCTCGCTTAGGCCGGGGATCGGCGCGAGGCTCGTCCTCGAGCAGGCCGTAGGCGACCTCGAGTGGCGGCGCATCGAGACCGGCGTGCAGCTTCGCGGCGTGCGTGGTCCGCTCACCTTCGCCACGCGGCTGGATGCGGGCGTCGTCTTCGGCGATCCGCCGCCGCTGCAGACGCTCTACGAACTCGGAGGGACGAGTGGGCTGCCCGGCTACGAATACAAGGAGTTCGCCGGCGACCGCGCGGCAATGCTGCGCGCGGTGTTGCGCTACGACCCGAGACTCCTCGATGCGCCGATCCGCATCGGCGCCCTCGTCCTCCCGGCACTCGCGCCCGCGCCCACCGTCCAGTGGCAGGCGGGATGGACCGCCGCGTCCGGTGCCGCGGAGGGTGCCGTGCGAGCCCTCGGCTCGCGCGTGACCGGTGGCGTGCCGAGTGCCGTCGACGTGCAGGTCACCTTCTTCGGTGGCATCCTCGGCATCGGGTTCGCACGACCGCTGGAGCGCCACGGGGGCTGGGACTTCGTCTGGAGCATCGGTTCGGTTCTGTAGCGGCGCGCACCGCCTGGCCACCCTCCCTCGCCCGGGTTAGCTTAACCCCACCGAAACCAAGCAAACTTACGGATATACCGGAGCCTACGCGTGGGATACACGAGTCTCGCCGCCTGCGTCCGCGACCTCGAGAAGCACGGCCACCTGGTCCGCATCCGCGAGGAGGTCGATCCCTACCTGGAGATGGCGGCGATCCAGCGACGGGTCTACGAGCGCGGCGGGCCCGCGCTCTTCTTCGAAAACGTGAAGGGCTCGCGCTTTCCTGCCGTCTCGAACCTCTTCGGCACGATCGAGCGCGCCCGCTTCATGTTCCGGGACACGCTCGAGCGCGTCCAGACGATGGTCGGCCTCAAGTACGACCCGATGGCCGCCGTGAGGCGACCGCTCCATCACCTCCCCGTCGCCCTAGCGGCGACTTCCGCGCTTCCCCTGCGCCGCCGGCGCGGCGCGCCGATCCTCCACGGCCGCACGAAGGTGAGCGAGCTGCCGCAGATCGTGAGCTGGCCGAGGGACGGCGGGCCGTTCATCACGCTGCCGCAGGTCTACACCGAGGACGTCTCGCGACCGGGGATCATGAACGCGAACCTCGGGATGTACCGTGTCCAGATGGCGGGGAACGAGTACGTCACGGACGAGGAGGTCGGGCTGCACTACCAGATCCACCGCGGGATCGGCGTGCACCAGGCCCGCGCGAACGAGGCGGGCCAGCCACTCAAGGTCAGCATCTTCGTCGG
>CALKIP010000084.1 GCA_937995995.1 uncultured bacterium | reverse complement strand
CCTAAGCATTCGCCTGGGCCCCGAGTCCGATCCGGTCGGCGTGCTCAGCCTCGAGTCCGACCACACCCACGTCCTCGGGCCGGAGCCCGAGTACCACGTCACCTTCTTTGCCCTGGCCGAGCCGCTGGTCCGCCTCCTGATCGGGCCGGTCTCGGCGTACACGGCCGCCGCTCGCGAGCTCGAGCTGCTGCCCTTCAGGCCGCCACGGTCGCGCGCCGCACACGATGAGAGAGTGGAGGCGGTGGCGACGACACGGGCGCACGTGGAAAGCGCGGGAGAAGTCACGGCCGAGGAAGTGCCGGCGGATTAGAATGGCTTCCGCACCGGTTCGGACACCCGTGGGCGCTGCCGGGTATGAGGTGACGATGAAGATACTCCATCGATTTCCCGCCGCTCTCTTCGCCCTGCTGCCGCTCGCCGCGTGCGAGGGCGGCGAGGTGGACCGCACGGCGGGTGATGCGCTCGACGTCGAGCCCGGCCAGGAGACCGAGGCCGGGCGGACGGGCGTATCGCCCGAGGACGAGTTCGGCGGCGCACTCGCCGTCACGATCGACGACGTGCCGTGGGTCGGCGCCCTGCGGCCTGGCGAGAGCCGCGTCGAGGCGACACGGCGGCTCGTCGGCACACTCCGCGAGCACGGCGTCCCCGCGACCGCTTTCGTCAACTGCGGCCGTGTCTCCGCCTCCTCTCCCGAACTGCGTGCCTGGATGGACGCCGGGATGACGCTCGGCAATCATACGACGGGTCACCTCGACCTGAACAACGCGCCGCTCGACGCGTGGATCGACGAGGCCAGGAGCTGCCATGACTTCGTCCAGGAGGTGACCGGCGACTCCGTCGTCTACTTCCGCTACCCGTATCTGCACCGCGGCACGACCCTCGAGCGCTACACGGCGGCACGTGACGCACTGGACGACCTCGACTCGCCGACGGCGCCCGTCACGATCGACACCTCCGACTGGATCCTGGCCGCCGCGTACGGCGATGCGATCCGCGCGGGCGACGAGGCGCGCGCGGAGGCGATCGGCGAGGCGCTCGTCGAGCATGTGGCCAGGCAGGTGGCGCATTACCGGGACGTCGCGAGAGAGAAGGTCGGCCGCGACGTCGCCCACGTCCTGCTGCTGCACGCGAACGCCCTCCAGGCCGACTACATAGGCGAGGTACTGGAGCGCCTCCGCGCCGACGGCTTCCGATTCGTGCCCCTCGAGGAAGCGCTCCGCGACCCCGTCTACGACCGGCCGGACGACTACATCGGCCCCGAGGGACTGTCGTGGCTCTATCGGATGGAGCCGGGCACTCCCGAGATGAAGGCCTGGGACGATCGGGAGGCCGCGCGGCTACGGGAGATGTTTCCGCGGTAGGCTTCGTCGCGTCGTTTCATGCCGGATCCGGTAGCTTCCGTACACATACACATACACGTACGCGTGCCCGTGCCCGATGAAAGCCGAGAACTCGGAGAACCCGGGCAGGGGCACGCGTAAGCGTAGGCTTACGGGCCCAATCCAGCGCGGTTCAGGAGAATTCGGGCTTACGCCCGCGCCGGCTCGATGTCGACCACGATCTCCCGCCACTTGCCTTGCCGGAAACGGGCCATGCTGAGCGTGCCGCGCGTGATGTGGCCGAGCAGGATCGCGAGCCAGATGTCGGCGGGCTCGAGGCCGCGCGTCTGCTGGAAGAAGAAGCACAGCCCGAGGGGGATCGCGATCTGCGAGACGATCGAGATGTAGAGCGGGCTGCGGGTGTCGCCGGTGCCGTGCAGTCCGCCGGTGTAGGTCAGCGCCAGCGCGATGAAGAAGCCGGAGACGCTGAGGTAGCGCAGTAGCTGCACGCCGATGCCGGTGACTGCGGGGTCGGTCATCCCGAAGATGCCGAGGAGCGCGTGGGGCGCGAGGAGGAAGAGCGCGCCGACGCAGCCGGCACCGACGAGGCCGATGCCTGAGGCGATGCGCACGGCCCTCGTGGCGCGGTCGGGTCGCTCGGCGCCCAGGTTCTGCCCGACCACGGCGGCGGAAGCACCCATGAGGCCGACGGACATCATCGTGATGAGCGAGAAGAGCTCCGTGTAGGCGACGGCGTACGCCGCCTGCGCCTCCGCGCTCTGCTCGAGCGAGCCGATGAAGCGCAGCAGCATGACGCCGGCCACGTTCATCGCGATCCCCTGGATCCCACTCGGCAGGCCGAAGCGGAAGAGCGCGCGGATGACCGACCAGTCGGGCCTCAGGCTCATCCCACGGGGGAAGGTGATGACCCAGCCGCCGCGGAAGAGGATGACGAGTGCGAAGATCGCGGCGCTGCCGGTGGCGAGCACCGTGCCGACCGCCGCGCCGGTGGTGCCGAGGGCGGGGAGCGGGCCGAGCCCCGGGATCAGTACGACGTTGAGGGCGATGTTGAGTGTCGTCACGACCACGCCGTAGCGCAGTGGCGTGCGCGCATCGCCCGCAGAGCGCAGCGCGCCGCCCAGCATGAAGAAGAAGAGGGTGCCGAAGCTGAAGACGAACATCGTCCGCAGATACGGCAGCGCCTCGGCCTGCACCTCGGGCGCGGCGTTGACCAGCTCGAGGAGCGCCGGCGCGGCCAGGTAGCCGATCGGCGCCAGCAACCCGACCGACATGAGGAGCGCCGTCAGGAACGCCTGATAGACGGTGCGGTTGACCTTGTCCTCGGCACCCGCACCGGCGAAGCGCGCCACGAGCACGCCCATCCCCGTCGACAGCGACGAGACGAAGACCACGACGACCAGGTAGATCTGCCAGCTCACCCCGATCGCCGCGTTTCCGGTGTAGCCGACGAAGTGGCCGACCATGGCGTGGTCGACCATCCCCTGGATCCCGCCGATCACGTTGTGCAGCATCGTCGGCCAGGCGAGCTTCCAGACTGCGGGCAGGATCGGGCCATCGACGATGGAGCGGTCGAAGCGCGAGCTCGCGGGGGAACGGGGCGGGGAAGCCGTGGCCGAGCCTTCGGAATCCACGGCTCCCGGGGCATGGGCGGCTTCGGCCGCGAGTGCCTCGGCGGCAGAATCCCGGGAAACGGTGTCCGATCGATCGGGCTTGGCCATGCAGGAATCTTCGCGGTCGCGCGCGATCCGCACAAGTGGGAGGGGACGCGAATCGCTGCGGCCGCCGACGAGAGGGGCGGCGGCCGCGGGGCGTCGTCGCTACGGGGCTTTCGAAACCCGAGGGGATCGACGGGAGACGGAGCCGCGGGTCACGGGCTGCACATCCGGTTCATGAAGGCCCGCTCCTCCGCCGTGAGGCTGCGGGAGCCCGCCTGCTCCAGCTTGCGCAGGATGCGCTCGACCTCGTCGCGGTTGATCTCGTGCAGCGCCTCGAGGCGGATCGCGCGCCACGACTCCTCCTCGCGGCGAGCCTTGCCCGAGACGACCTCGATCGTGGTGTGCGCCGTCGGCGCCGGGCGGCGCTTGCGGATCATCCGGTCGCGCCATTGCAGGTAGGCCCAGCCCCCCACGAAGCCGCCCAGGTGCGCGAAGTGCGCCACACCGTCGCTCACGCCGCCGAATCCGCTCCAGAGCGAGAGCGCCGCGAGTCCGATCACCAGCCAGCGCGCACGGACCGGCAGGATCGCCCAGAGATAGATCTGGTCGTCCGGCCAGTAGCGCGCGAAGGCGTAGAGGATGCCGAAGACCGCGCCGGATGCACCCACGACCGCCGCCATCGGCGAGAAGATGAACGACAGCACCGCGCCGCCCAGCCCGCTCAGGAAGTAGAGCCGCAGGAAGTCCCGGGAGCCGAGGCGCATCTCCAACCGCGGGCCGAAGAAGAACAACCCGATCATGTTGAAGAAGAGATGCCCGACCCCGGCGTGCAGGAACATGTAGGTGATGAGCGTCCACGGCCGCACCAGCACCGCAGCCGGCACGAACGCCAGCATGCCGTACAGCATCGGCGAGGACAGCGTCAACACGAAGATGATCACGTTGGCGACGATCAGTCGCCGTACCCACGTCGTCATCGCACCTCTCGTCTCCCGCCCCACGGCCCTCCCGCGGCGGCGCTTCGAACATACACCCAGAGCCATATAACATACACCGGTAGGGCTCTCTTCGCTCCGGGCGTGGGAAGGATTCGTCGCGCCTGTTTCACTCGCGGATTGGCTGGCTGCCCCGGGCGAGCGCGGGCGCGAGCGCGAGCGCGAGGGAGACTATGCTGCCACTCACGCCAGCCTGGCGGACGTTCCGCTGCCGAAGGCAGCACTCCCGCCGGCGCCAACCGGCCCTCCCGCTGCCGCAAGGCAGCCCTCCCGCCGGCGCAAGCCGGCTACAATTGCAGCACTGCCCCTTCACGCGCTACCTTCCGCAATCCCCTTTCCCAGTTCCGAGTCCGCGAACATGAGCACCGTCCAACCCCATCAGACGAAGGAGTCTCCGGCCGCTTCCGCTGCGGCCGTGTCCACTACCACCGACGACGACCTGGGCGGCAGTCGGGGCGGCGTGGG
>CALKIP010000083.1 GCA_937995995.1 uncultured bacterium | reverse complement strand
ACGAGGAACTCGGTCGTCATGATCTGGCCCGGCAGCGCCTGCGCGAGGTCCGGCGCAGTGATCCCCTTAGCTGGTACGGGCTCCGCGCTGGAGAGGAACTGGGTGAGACCTTCTGGGATACGCCCATGGAGGCGGCTCCGCCCCGGGACCCCACAATCGACGGCGAAGTCGACCGCGCACTCGTTCGCCTGGACCTGCTACGCGAACTGGGTGAGGAGGATGCCGCGACCTTCGAGTTGGAGCGGCTCAAGCGCCACTTCCTCCGCCGCGATGGGGCGCTCTACTCCCTGGCCGAAGCGTTCAACGAACGAGGCTTCACCTTCACCGGCATCCGGCTCGGGTGGGAGATCCAAAGGCGGGAGGGTATCTGGAACCCGCGCCTGTTGCGCATCATCTACCCCTTCCCGTACAGGAACCTCATCATGGCCGAGGCACGGGAGCGTGGACTGGACCCGTACCTCGTGGCAGGGTTGATCCGGCAGGAATCGATGTTCAGCGCCTCGATCAAGAGCCACGCCGGCGCGGTCGGACTCATGCAGATCATGCCGAACACCGGGAAGTCGCTTGCGCAGACGGCAGGGATCGGGACCTGCCAGACGAGCCTCCTCGAGCAGCCCGAGGTCAACATCCATCTCGACACCCGCTACATGGCAGAACTCATGTCCCGCTACAACAACCGTCTCACTTCCGTGCTCGCCGCATACAACGCTGGCCCGCATCGCGTGAGCCGCTGGTCCGCCTTTCCGGAGTACCGGGATGAGGAACTCTTCGCCGAACGGATCCCCTACGCCGAGACGCGCGACTACGTGAAGATCGTCCAGCAGAACGCCCGCGTCTACGCGGCACTCTACGACGACGCTGCAGCCGATGTCACGGCGCCGGCGCAGGACTCGTAGTTGAACGCAGATCAGCAGCGGCGCGCGGAGACGCACCCCGGCGGGGGACGTGCCGAGCGCGCCCGCAAGTTGATCCACATCGTGGCCTCCATCTCAGCCGCGGTCGTGGCGCTGTTCGCACCGGCGGCCGCCGTGGCATGGCTGCTCCTGGGCGCTTTTCTCGTTGCGATTGCCGTCGAGGAAGCCCGTCGCCACAACGAGGCAGCCGGACGAGTTTTCAATCGCGCGTTCGGCGGAATGCTCCGCCCCGGAGAGGCACAAGGCATCACCGGCGCCACCACCCTTGCCGCAGGCTTCACCATCGCCGCCCTGATCCTGCCACAGAACTTCGCCGCGGCAGGAATACTGGCCGGTGGTCTGGGCGATGCCGCCGCCGCTCTCATAGGGCGCCGCTGGGGCCGATTTCGGCTTCGATCCGGCAAGAGCCTCGCCGGTGCCCTGGCCTGCTTCGCCGCCGCATTGCCCGCCGCCTGGATCATCCCCGGCATAGATTTTCCAGCCGCAATCACGACCGCGGTTGCCGCGGCAATATTCGAAATCCTGCCCCTTCCTTTCGACGACAATCTCTGGCTTCCTGCCGCCACAGGCGTCATTGCTTGGGCCTCCGCCGTCCCGCTGATTTGAGTAAACAAGATTTTTCTTGACAGCGTTCCATCCACGTTCTTAGCTTGGACGACGCTGGGCAGTAGGACCTGCATCAACCTCATTGTAGGAGGACTGCTTCAATGGCCAGAGGTAAGGTCAAGTGGTTCAATGACGCCAAGGGCTACGGCTTCATTGAACAGTCTGACGGCGAGGATGTGTTCGTGCACTTCTCCGCGATCACCATGGAGGGGTTCAAGACACTCGCCGAAGGCGAGGAGGTGGAGTTCGAAGTTCGGCAGACTGACAAGGGCCTGCAGGCGGCCAACGTGAGCCGAGTCTGACGACCTCGGGCCATTGAATTGCCGGGCCTGGCGCCCCGCCGGCGGAACACTGGCGGGGCGCAGACATTCCGGCGCCGCAGCACGCACCACCCCCGAATCGCACAGTCGGCTACGCCATCGGCCTGAAGGCCGGGGCCGCCGGCGGTGCGGGCAGGGTCGACTCCGTTTCCCTGTAGGTCGGTAGCGCGGTCGTCGGATTCATACGGCACCTATCAAGCGCCCAACCCGCCAATTCCATCCCGTACACCACCAACCCCCTGGTCGCCAATGGCGCGCCGTGGGGCAGGGCCGGGTATTGCCTACCGGCCGGTGTTCGGGGATGAGCCCGGCCCGCACCCACGACCCCGAACGTTTTGTCACGCCCCGGAGCCGGCGGAGCGCATCGAGCCCCGCCTTGCCCCCTCCGCATCTCTGTGTCTCTGTGTGACAACATTTTGGCGTCACGCGAGCATGAGTCCGTCGATCCGGACCCGTGGAGTTCGTTTGCACGGAAGCCCCCGAGCGGGGTATAAGTGAGGGGCGAGAATTCCACGGGGGAAATTGAATGGTCGACATGCCGACGAAGACACGGCCGCGGCTCTTCCTGATCGACGGGTACGCGCTGATCTACCGCTCGTTCTTTGCGATGATCAGCCGTCCACTGATGACGTCACGGGGCGAGAACACCTCTGCGGCCTGGGGTGTGACGAAGTTCCTGCAGAAGATCCTCTCCGAGCACGAACCCGACTACCTGGGTGTGGTGCTGGATGCGGGGATGAGCAAGCGAACGGAAATCTATCCGGAGTACAAGGCGACGCGTGAAAAGATGCCGGACGAGTTGAAGGCATCGATTCCGCGGATCCGGGAGATTCTGTCCGGGTTTCGCATCCCGGTGCTCACGCTACCGGATCACGAGGCCGACGACGTGATCGGCACGCTCGCGGAGAAGGCGGTGGAGGAGGGCGTGGAGGCGGTGATCGTCTCGGGCGACAAGGACTTCTACCAGTTGATCCGCCCGGGGATCTGCCTGCTCAATCCGGGGCGGGGTGGTCCAACGGGGATCGACGAGGAGTGGGTCGACACGCGCAACGCATCGGAGCGTCTGGGCGTGGCACCGGAGCACGTCACCGACTACCTGGCTCTGATCGGCGATTCCTCGGACAACGTGCCGGGCGCCAAGGGGATCGGTCCGAAGACGGCAGTGAAGCTGATCGAGCAGTACGGACCCGTCGAAGAGATCCTCGCGCACGCAGACGAGATCTCGGGGAAGCGGGCCCGCGAGGCTCTCCAGGAGCATCGGGACACCGTCCTCCTGTCGAAGGAGCTCGTCACGATCCAGACGCATCTGCCGATCGAGTTGGACCTCGAGGCGCTGCGGGTGGAGGAGCCCGATCGGGAGAAGCTCCGCGAGGTCTTCACCGACCTCGAGTTCCACTCCCTTGCCCGCGAGTTGGCCTCGCCGCCGGTGGATTCGGTTCGCTCGGAGAGCCGCTACCATCTGATCCGTTCGACGGAAGAGGTGCGCGCGCTCGTGGAGCGGGTACGGCAGAAGGGCGAGGTCGCCGTCGACACGGAGTCGACGGACAGGGACCCGATGCGTGCGGAACTGGTCGGGATCAGCCTCGCAGTCGAGCCCAGGGAGGCGTATTACATCCCGCTGCGCCACCGACCGGCGCGGTCCGAGGAGCCGGACCTGCTTACGGCCGCTGACGCGGAGAGCGGGGCGGCTGCGTCGGGCGACGAGTGGAGCGGCAACCTCCCGCCACTCGACTCGCCGGACATGCAGCCGCTCGTGGCGATGCTCGAGGATCCCAAGGTGGCGAAGATCGGGCAGAACCTCAAGTACGACCTGCTCGTGCTGCGCCGTGCCGGCGTCGAGCTGCGCGGCGTCGCCTTCGACACGATGATCGCATCGTACGTCCTCGACCCCGGCCGTCGCGAGCACGGGCTGGACTCACTCGCGCTCCAGTACCTGGACCACCGGACGATCTCCTACGAGGATCTGTGTGGGAAGGGGAAGGACGAGGTCCCGCTCGCCGAGTGCCCGATCGACCGGGTGACGGAGTACGCCGGCGAAGACGTCGATGTGACGCTCCGCCTGCGTGAGGTCTTCCAGCCCGACCTCGAGCGCTACGCGCTCGACGATCTCTTCGAGCGTGTCGAGATCCCGCTCGTCCGGGTCCTGGCCGACATGGAGTGGAACGGGATCCGTATCGACCGGGCGTTCTTCGCCGAAGTTTCGAAAAAGCTCGAGCACGACCTGCGGCTGATTCGCGAGGAGATCTACAAGCTGGCGGGCGGCGAGTTCAACATCGGCTCCACGCCGCAGCTTCGCGAGATCATGTTCGAGCGCCTCGAGCTGCCAGTGATCAAGCGGACCAAGACCGGGCCGTCGACGGATGCGAGCGTGCTCGAGGAGCTGGCGTCACAGGGGCACGCGTTCCCGAAGCTGCTCCTCGACTACAGGCAGCTCGACAAGCTGAAGAGCACGTATGTCGATGCGCTGCCCAAGCTGGTCAATCCGGAGACGGGGCGGATCCACACGAGCTTCAACCAGACCGTCGCGGCGACGGGCCGGCTCTCGTCGAGCGATCCGAATCTGCAGAACATCCCGATCCGGACGGAGATCGGCGCCGAGATCCGCAAGGGCTTCGTCCCCGCGGAGGGCCACCTCTTCCTGGCCGCCGACTACTCGCAGATCGAGTTGCGCATACTGGCGCACCTATCCGGCGATCCGGCGTTCGTGGAGGCGTTCCGTCGCGGCGTCGACATTCACCGCCAGACGGCGGCACTCGTCTTCGATGTCCTGCCCGACGATGTCACGCCGCAGATGCGTGCCGCGGCGAAGACGATCAACTTCGCCACGATCTACGGGATCGGCCCCTACGCACTCGCGCAGCGGCTCGGGACCACGAATGCGGAGGCGCGAAAGTTTATCGACGCCTACTTCCAGCGGTTCCCCGGGGTGAGGCGCTACCTGGACGAGCAGGTGGAGCACGCACGCGAGCACGGCTATGTCGAAACGCTCAGTGGCCGGCGCCGCTACGTCCCGGAGATCAGGAGCGACAACTACAACGTCCGCCAGTTCGGCGAGCGTGCGGCTACGAACGCTCCCGTCCAGGGCACGGCCGCCGACATCATCAAGCTGGCGATGATCGACATCCACCAGGCGTTGAGCGACGGCCGCGCGAACGCCCGGATGCTCCTCCAGGTGCACGACGAGCTCGTCTTCGAGGTCCCGGAAGGCGAGATCGAGGCCACACGCGAGGTCGTCAAGGAGCTCATGGAAGGTGCCTTCCGCCTGGATGTACCTCTCGAAGTAGAGGTCGGGGTCGGTAAAAGCTGGTACGAGTGCAAGTAGGCAGCACCCCTGCCTTTTCGCCCCATCCAGCCATTCCGGTGCCCCGATGAGGGGTGCAGGTTACCGCGCACGTTGTCTCGAGGCGGTACCCGGGCCGTGGTGGTTCGGGGGCCGGCCCGGCCTGCAAGGAGGGGCGGGATGAGCCGTTCGATCAACAAGGTGATCCTGGTCGGAAACGTGGGGCGCGATCCGGATGTGGCGACGACGGCGGCGGGGACGAAAGTGGCGCACTTGTCGCTCGCGACGAGTCGCAGGATGCCGAGAGACGAGGGGTTCGAGGAGCGGACGGCGTGGCACCGGTTGACGCTATGGGATCGGCTCGCCGCTCTCGCGGAGGAATACATCCGCAAGGGTGATCGGCTCTACGTCGAAGGGCGCATCGAGTACGACAGCTTCGAGAAGAACGGCGTCACGATCCCCACGGCCGAGGTACACGTCCGTGAGCTGGTGATGCTCGGTGCCCCGAATGGGCGGAGTGAACCTGTGGCGGCGGGCGCCGTGGAGTCCGCGGACGACTGACGCCGTGCCGGCTCGACTCCGGTCGGCCGGCACGTCACGTCCGAGGCCGACCGGCGAGCCGCTCTAGAGTATGTCGTGCAGGCCGGGGCTGACGGAGAGGATCGCTCTCCAGCGGCCGCCGCCGTCGATGGGTCGGGCGAAATCGATGCGGAGCAGGTCGTAGATCAACCCGAGCCCGAGCCCGGCGCTGGCGCGAAGCCCGTCGGTCGGTGCAGCATCCCAGGCGGCCGGTGCCGCAATCCGGCCGAGATCCGTCCAGCCGACGGAGCCGATTCCTCTCAGGCGGACCCAGGGCCCGAACAGTTCACGGGAGACCTCGAACCCGGCGAGTGCGAAGCGGTCTCCGACGAAACGGCGATAGCCGTAACCCGGCATCGTGCCGGCGCCGCCGAGGAGGAAGAGGCGCTGGGCCGGCGGGGTACCGAAGAGGAAGCCGACCGCCCCGTGCACCTCGAGGGTGGCGCGCCGGTCCGCCGATCCGCGACGAGCGTTGAACTCGAACTGTGGCCTCAGGTACGTCTCCCCCTCGAACGAGCCCGCCTCTGCGGAGAGCGATCCACTCCAACCGGCGGCCCGCCCTACGGGGGGAGCCCGGTGCAGCGTGGCTGTGGCCGAGAGAAGCGAGCCCCGGTCGATAGGCCGAACGGGCCGAAACAGCGCCTCGTCATCGAAAGGCGCGTGGACCTGCTCGAGGTTCGCATCGCGATGGCGCTCGTAGCCGAGGCCCAGAGTCGTGCGCCAGGACTCGCTCAACCGATGCTCGAGTGCTAGCGTGATGCCCGAGGCGTAGTAGGGATCCAGGAAATCGTCCGCGGCGAATGCCGAGGCGAGGGTGTTGAGGACGCCCGGTGTGCCGGGCCTCAGACCGAGATCCCGAAGCGCGTTCCACTCGGTGCGAACACGGAGCCGGCTCGACTCGCCCAGTCGGGCACGCGCGGTCGTGGAGATCAAGGCGTGGCTGGGGCCTGTGGCGAAGCCGCCAGCGATATCCGCTCGCAGCCCGGGCGCCGGGACGTAGCTGACCCCGCCGCCGAGGTACAACGCCTCCGCACGGTTGTAGCGCAGCACCGAAGACGCGTTCGGGATGTAGAACCGGAGGCGTGGCAGGCCGCTCAGATGGTGGCGGCCGACCAGCTCCATCGCCTTGGTGCGCAGGGTCGCCAGGTCCGGCGTGGGAGAGAGGCCCTCTTCGTTGAGCTCGGCGAAGATGCCGTTCTCGAATTCGTGAGCCTTTCGGAGGCGCTCCGGCAGTGCGACGACGCGGGCTCCGCGGAAAAAGTTCGGCGGAAGCTCCTGGTTGAAGGTGTACCCGCCGATGCGCATCGTCCCGCGGATCACGCCACCGGCGGGAAAGTCCAGCTCGGGCACCTGGCGGCGCAGCTCCATGCGCTGCTCGTAGGGCAGCCAGTGGCGACCCTGCCAAAGTCCGTTGTCGAGCGAAACGCGGATGTAGTCGAGGCGCGGATCGACGTAGGAGGCAGGCGTGAAGGTGAACGTCATCCGTACGATGTCCGCGGATGCGCGATCGACGAAGAGCGAGCCGATGAATGCGGGGCGATCGATTCGCTTTGGGCGCACCTCGACTTCGTAGACCCTGATCGGCTCCGGGGCGCCGCCCAGGCGCAGCGTCAGCGAGTCCGCCATGCGGAAGTCGTAGACCGAGTCGGCGCCAGGAGCGGCGGGGTGGAGGACATCGCGTACCTCGTCTCCATCACCCATTCGGATACGGTCGTCGAACTCATTCTGCACGACCGTCAGATGATCCAGATGGTAGTGGATCCGGCTGGGGAGCGTCTTCTCCTCGCGCAGCCCGATGATGCGCTGCTTCGTCAGGTCGGGTGCCGCCCAGTACACCTCGAGGGCGACCTGGTCGACCTTGACCAGGGTGCGCTCGTCCGTGTCCGCCCGGTCGAGGAAGAAGTAGACATAGCCGTTCGCCTCCGCCCGGTAGTTCTGGAGCGTGGAGTCGATCTGGGGACGAGTTCTCCGGGCTCGTGCTCGTTCGATCAGGTCGAGGGCACGAGGCGAGTTCCAGCCCTCCGAATCCTGGGCCGCGGCCCAGTCGACAGACAGGAGAAGCGCGAGGGAGAGGAGAAGGAACGAACGGATCGCCGGTATCCAGTGCATTCTGCTCGTGGTTTCATCAAACGCTGGAGCGTCGCCGCAAGTGCTTCCGCGGGCGCTTGTTCTACTGCTCGACCCACGTTGCGGTTCCGGACGGCGTCCGCCCGCGCCGGCGCCGGACCATGTCCATCCGCGCCGCCGCGGGAGGATCTCGGTCAGAGCCGCCACCGGTGGAACACGTCCGTGGATGACGTGGATCACGATGTGCGCCGGCTCTGGCCGGTGCAACCCGGTGCAGTTCGGTGTGATCCGGTGTGGTCCAGCGGCAAGTCGGTGCAAAACGAACGGGAGCCCGCCGAATCGCGGCGGGCTCCCGTAATCTGTGCAACGACACGTATGCAGAGTCGAGGCGTCAGTTCGAGCTCCAGAAGGTCTCGAGCGCCTCGCCGTCCGGGCTCTCGCGCAGCTTCTCGAAGGCCCGGTTGCGAATCTGTCGGATCCGCTCGCGCGTCACCCCGAGAAGGGAGCCGATCTCCTCGAGCGTCCGCTCCTCGCCGTCGTCGAGGCCGTAGTAGAGGTAGAGGATCTTGCGTTCGCGCTCGGTCAGGTACTTCTCGAACATCCGGTCCAGGAACTCGCGCCGTGCCTGCGACTCGACCGATTCCTCGATGTCCTCGGCCTCCGCGCCGGCGAAGCGCTCGCCGAACGAGGCGCTGTCCCGGTCGCCACGGTCGATCGGCGCATCCAGCGAGAGCTCCGACGCCGCCACGCGCCGCAGGGCGCGGACCGTCTCGACCGGCTCATCCATCTCCTCGGCGATCTCCTGGTCCGTCGGTGAGCGGCCAAGGAGTTGCGTCAGCGCCGTCTCCGTGCGAGAAAGCTTCACCAGGTTGGAGTTCTGGTTGAGCGGTATCCGCACCGACCGCGTCTGCTCGGCCAGCGCCTGGAGCACCGTCTGACGAATCCACCAGACGGCGTAGGAGATGAACTTGACGCCCTTGTCCGGGTCGAATTTCTTGACCGCCTTGAGCAGCCCCTCGTTGCCGATGCAGACGAGCTCGGCCAGCCCCAGGCCCCGGCCCTGGTACTTCTTCACATACGAGATCACGAAGCGGAGGTTCGCCGTGACGAGTCGCTCAGCGGCCTCCTTGTCTCCCTCCCGGGCACGTCGCGCGAGCTCGCGCTCCTCTGCCGGGTCCTCGATCAGAGGGTACTTCTCGACATCGAACAGGTATTGATCAAAGGAATCCAAAGCGCGGGAATTCAAGAACATAAGTCGCGACATCCTCGGATCGGGTGGAAGCACGCAAAAAAGCAGCGAGGGTCGTCGTTGGACGACGCTCGCTGCTTACAAACATAGGAATCGAGTCCGAACCGGCCGCGTCGAGAGCGGCAGTGCCTGATTCCCCAATACGACACCGATCATAACCGAGTCAACCTAATAGAGGCCTAGGGCGATGTCAACGTTTACTGGGTGTGGCACGTGTATGGGAGCGGTTTACCCGCACTTTGGTCGGATGTTCCACCGGCCCGCGGGTGGGGTCGGGCGAAGGGGTCCGGTCGTGGGCGACTCGGCGGCGTCGGTCGGGGTGCGCCGAGGTCGTGCTCATGAGGCGCCGCTCACGAGGTCGGGGGCGGCAGGTCGGGAATGATGGCTTCCACGGGCGGTCCGTCCTTGAGTGCGAAAACGGTACAGCGGAAGCGGTCGGTCTCGATCTCTACCGCGTCAGCCCAGATGCCGCGCCGCACGCGGAGTTCCCGGGCTTCGGGCAGTGTGAATTGCCGGTTCCGGAAGCGGGCGCGGTAGACGAAGACCGGTTGCCGCCCGGTCGAAATGAGCCACCCGTTGCGGAACGCGCCGATCGGCCGGGGCGCACTGAGCGTAACTCGTGTGGCGTGGGGTTGCGCGGTCCCGAGGGCCTCTGGCTGGACCCGCGCCCGTAATCCGCGGGGAACGGCATCGAGATCGCGCCAGCCCGGGGTGCCGAAGAACCCGCTTAGACGTGCGACGAGTGCGCGGATTCCGAAGACGAACGCCCGCCACAGGCGCGGTCCGAAGAGCGCGACGAGGGCGGCTGCGCCCGCTGCGATGCCGAGAGCCGCCTTGGGGTAGGCGAGGGCTACGATCGTGAGGGTTACGGCCGTGGCATCCTCGGCCAGGCTCACGAAGGTGACGGCGCGCCGACTCGCCGCGGCCGTGATGGCCATGCGCAGCCCCGCCTTGGTTCCGTGGGCCGCGAGTGCGGCAAGGCCGGCGAGGACGGCAGCGCAGGTCCGTAGCGGCCACGGTGCGCCATCCGTGGCGGCGAGTACGAGGAGTGCCGCGGCGGTCGGCCGGATGAGAGTGTGGACCGTGTCCCAGAGCGAGTCGACGTGCGGCACCTTGTCGACCACGAACTCGATGATGAAGAGCGCCAGCGCACTCGCGATGACGACGCCGTTCTCGAGACCCAGGAGGCCCGGTGGCAGGGAAGTGATCCAGCCGAGGCGAGAGGCGAGGCCGACGACGGCAACCGTGGCGTAGAGGTTCAGACCGCTGGCAAAGGCCACCGCCAGGATCTGGCCCAGGAAGGAGAACTCGACACTCACTCGGCTCCCCCCACTTGGGGGCGAGCGCCCTGTATCGCAGCATCACGATCATACACGCACTTCATGGACACATGCTAGCGCGGACGTCGGATGTTTCGCAAGCGCGGAACGTAAAAGAGCCCGGCCGTGCGGGCCGGGCTCTTTCGTCTGAACGGCTGTCGTTCGATCAGCCGCGGACCTTGCGGACCTCCTCGACGAGCCGCATCGGCTGGAAGACACAGCCGGCCTCCAGCGGCACGTAAAGGATCTCGAGGTCGCGGATCGCCTCGTGAAGCTCCGCACGCTCCTCAAGAATGTCCTCGAGGTCGTCGTTGCGTGCATCGTGCAGGTCTTCGAGCTCATCGAGAATGTCGTCGACGTCATCCTCGTTGGCGTAGACCGGCGTGCCATTGACCGTGCCCAGGAAGGCCAGGTCGTCCGGCTCGATCACACGCGCGCCACCGTAGGTCACCCACTCGGTCTCCATCGTGCCGACAGTGACCGTCAGCGGCTGGCCGGACGTGAACCAACGGGCCGTGCCCACGTACAGCGGCGAACGCTCGGGGAACGCCGTCGCGATCGGCGTGCGCTGGCCGTTCATCGTCACCAGCGTGTCACCCCTACTCGGCACGTACACCGCGTTGACGTAACCGACTTCGTACGTTGCCGGGTCGATCACGCACACCCTCACCGCCTCCTCAGCAGGCGGCGCCGGCGGCGCGGGCGGCGGCGGAGCGACCGCCACGACCTCTTCCCGGAACAGACGCCCGAAGGTCGTCATCAGACCGGCCGTGAAGCGAACGTTGTGAACAGGGTCGAAATCGTCGTCACCGAACAGCGGCTCGGCCGGCGAATCCCACGCGATGTGGTCCACTACCTCGAGACGCACACCCAGGCCGATGTTGCCGATGTTCCAGCCGGGCAGGATGTCCAGACCCAGTCCGATCGGCGTCGCGAAGACCGTCTCGCTGTTGCCGTCGCCGGAGACGATCACCAGGTCATCGTCGATGACGTCGATGTCGACATCACCGATTACGGAGTTCGCCTCTGGAATGACGACCGGGGTGCTTCCCGCCGGGTTGTAGATCGCAACGCCCGCACCCAGGCTCAGGAACGGTGCGAACGTGCGGTCCCTGCTCGGCCGCAGAATGCGGATCATCAGGTCACCGTCGATGAACCACGTGTTCACATCGCCGAAGGTCAGGTTTTCATCGCTCAGGAACCCGTCGAAGAAGAAGTCGTTGAAGTCCAGGTCGAACGAACGCTCGGTGTACGAGCCGTTCGCCCGGAGCCCGAACCGGCCGTTGCCGAACCAGTACTCGAGCTGCGTGCCTGCGATCCAGCCCGGATCCAACGTCAGATCGGCAAAGCCGAACGAGTCGTCGATCAGGTCGAAGTCGACATCGAAGATCTCCTCGAAGATGATCTCGTCGTCGTCATCGAAGAAGACGTCTCCGTTGTTGTTCAGATCACTGAACCAGACGCCACCCCCATAGAGGGTCCAGGCACCCCTGTAGTTCTGTGCCGTTGCGGGCGCGACCGCCAGCGGCAGTAGGAGTGCCGCGGCCGCGGCCGCCCGGAGGAGCAGGTTCATGAGACCTCCTTTGAGTTTCCATTGTGTGAACCACTCGCCGGTCCTCTTGCGCCGGCGTGCCGCCCCGGGCCGTCATATGTTTCCCGGGCCGGTCGCCTCATGGTGCATGATTCTTGCCACTGCGAAAGGCGCCGACCCGGACGACGCGGGTGGCGGTTCTCAAACGCAAAGCCCGGACCCGTTGGATCGCTTGCAGGGTGAGGTAAGGTGGGAAAGCCTCCGCCTGATTCTCGGCCCTCAATCCTTGTCCCGACCCTCGCTGGGCCCTTCGACTGCTCCTCGGCTCCCGGCGCCACCTCGGCCCCGATTCTCCCTCAGCCTCGATCCTTCCCAGACCTCGCTACCGAGGCGATTCGCCTGCCGCGTGATCCTCAGTCGAGTCGACCGAGGACCAGAGAGGCGTTGATTCCGCCGAAGCCGAAGGAGTTGGAGAGGCAGAGCGAGGGGCGGAAGGTGCGACCGTGTTCGGGTACGTAATCGAGGTCGCAGGCGTCGTCGCCCGCTTCGAAGTTGAGGGTGGGCGGGATCCAGCCGCGGTCCATGGCGAGACAGGTGATGGCGGCCTCGATCGCACCGGAGGCGCCGAGGGCGTGGGCGTGGTAGGGCTTGGTGCCACTAATAGGGATCTGATGGATGCGCTCGCCGAAGAGGAGCTTGAGGGCGTGGCTCTCGGTCGAGTCGTTGAGGGGAGTGGAGGAGCCGTGGGGGCTGATGTAGTCGATGCGTTCCGGGGGCGTGCCGGCGGCTTCGAGGGCGAGTCGCATGGCGCGTAGGGCCTGGGCGCCGTCGGGGCGGGGCGCGGTCATGTGGTGAGCGTCGTTGGTGGTGCCGTAGCCGAGGAGTTCGGCGTAGATGTGGGCGTTACGGGCGCGGGCGCGGTCCAGGCGTTCGAGGACGAGGACGCAGGCGCCCTCGCCCATGATGAAGCCGTCGCGCTGGCGGTCGAAGGGTCTGCAGGCGCGAGCGGGGTCGTCGTTTCGGGTACTCATGGCGCGGATGATGGCGAAGGCGCCGAAGGAGAGGGGGGCGAGTGGCGCCTCGATGCCACCGGCGATGGCGATGTCGACGACGCCTTCCCGCACCAGCCGCCAGGCCTCGCCGATGGCTATGGTGCCGGAGGCGCACGACATGGCGTTGGTGGCATTGGGACCGGTGAAGCCGAACTCGATGGCGACGGAGCAGCTCGCGGCGCCGCCGAAGGTGGTGAGGGCGATGCGGGGGTCTACGGCGCGAATGCCGCCGTTCATGAAGTTGGCGACCTGCGCTTCGGCGTGGGCGATGCCGCCGAGTGCGGAGCCCATCTGTACGGCGACGCGGTCGGGGTCGAGGCGTAGGGTATCGAGGCCGGCGTCGTCTATGGCCATGCGTGTGGCGGCGATCGCGAACTGGGAGTATCGATCGAGGCGACGCGCGGTCTTGCGGTCCATGAACGCTTCGGGTTCGAAATCGTCCACCTCGGCGCCGATCCGGGAGCGCCAGGGGCTGGGATCGAAGCGAGTGACGGTGCGGATCGGCGAGCGTTCGCGGCGCAGTCCGGACCAGAGGCGTCCGATGCCGGTGCCCACGGCGGTGATCGGGCCGAGTCCGGTGATGGCGACGCGGTGGCGCTTCGATTCAGTCATGGCGTGCGTCCGTATCGTTGGAGTCCGGTGTACGGGAGTGTGCGTGGACGGGTGGACGCTCGGTGCGATTCGCTCTTCGCTCGGCCTCGGCCGCGACGCCGGCCAGGGTACGGCGAGCGATCGCGCTGACGAAGTGGGGCCCGATGACGTGGCGCCACGCAATGCCACCGATGAGCGGCCATGACGGCCCGGACCAACTATGGGTCAGGACGACGCGCGTGGTACGGCCCGGGAGCGACTGGAAGGCCCATTTCACGTTCATGCCGCGGGTGATACCGTCCACGTGCCGGTAGTAGACGGCGGGCTCGGTGACGTCGACGCGCATCTCGGAGACCCACCAGGTGGGGTAGCGCAGGGGGCCGAGGAAGTCGCGCCAGGCTGCCATCTCGACGCGGCCGTTACCGAAGCCGCGCTTCTCGTGGAAGTGGACCCAGCGGTAGGGGGGCAGGATCTCGGGCCAGCGCTCCACGTCGGCGGCGACGTTGAAGCAGTCGTCGGCGGGCGCGCGCATGACGTGGATGTCCGTCGTGGTCATGGAGTCGGCTCCTTGGGGAGGAGGGGGAAGAACAGGCCGAACAGC
>CALKIP010000082.1 GCA_937995995.1 uncultured bacterium | reverse complement strand
CTAGAGCAGGTCTTCGGCGGGTGGACGGACCATCCGGTCCCGGCCGAGAGGATCGAGGCAGCCGAGCAGGTCGCGGGGCGCGTCGTCTACGTGGTCGACAAGCCCGGCTCTGCGCAGTCGGTGATCCAGATCGGGCGGATCGGGATCGCGCGCGACTCGAAGGACTACTACGCGGTCCTGGTCATGAACACGATCCTGGGCGGGTCGTTCACCTCGCGGCTCAACCAGAACCTGCGCGAGGACAAGGGCTACACCTACGGCGCCCGGTCGAGCTTCGACGCGGGGCCCATCGCCGGCGCGTTCATGGCCGGCGCCGCGGTCCAGACGGATGCGACGGGCCCGTCGCTGCACGAGTTCATGAAGGAACTGCGCGCGATCCGCGAGGGCGTGAGCGACGCCGAGGTCGAGCGCGCGCGGAACTACCTGGCCATGCGCTTCCCGGCAGGCTTCCAGTCGGTCGCGGGGATCGCCCAGGAGCTCGCCGACGTGGTCCGGTTCGGCCTTCCGGCCGACGACTTCAACCACTTCACCGATCGCGTCCTGGCCGTCACCCGTCAGGACGTCGAGCGGGTCGCGCGGAAGTACATCGATCCGGAGAACCTCGTCATCGTCATCGTGGGCGACCGCGCCCGGATCGAGGAGCAGGTCCGCGCCGAGGAGCTGGGCGAGATCCGCTTCCTCGAGGTGAGCGATGTCTTCGGGGTGCCGCCGGCGTCGACGGAAGACTGACACACAGAGGCACAGAGGCACAGAGACACAGAGACACAGAGATACGGAGGGAACGGTTGCGGGGCTTGGCTCTTGCCGGCGGCCGGTTTGACCCGACCCGCGGAAAGCAGTAACGTCCCGCGATCCCGAAGGGCGCCGGCCGGCATAGCCGGTGGCGTTGCAACCGTTTATCCATGATGCTGCAGGTATAGATGAACGATCGTTTGATCCGCGCGCTGCGCCGCGAGCCGGTGGATGCGACCCCCGTCTGGTTCATGCGGCAGGCGGGGCGCTCGCTGCCGAAGTACCGGGAGAGCCGGGCGGAGCAGGGGATGTTCGAGATCATCCGTCAGCCGGAGCGGGCGGCGGAGATCACTGCGCTCCCGCTCGAGTACTACCCGGTCGACGCGTGCGTCCTCTACAACGACCTCTCGACGCCCTTCTTCGGCGCCGGGCTGGATGTGGAGCTCGTGCCCGGCGTCGGGCCGGTCGTGGACCGGCCGATCGAGTCTCCGGCCGACATCGACCGCCTCGAGCCCTTCGATGTGCGCGAGGCGTTCCCCTACATCTACGACCAGATCCGACTGCTCGGAGAGCGGATCGACGTCCCGGTCATCGCCTTCGTCGGCGCGCCGTTCACGCTCTGCTCCTACCTGCTCAAGCCACGGTCCGGGAAGAGCCGGGCGGTCGAGGAACTCAAGGCCTTCATCTACCGCGACCCGGATGCGTGGGACCGGCTCGCGAGCTACTGGGTGGACCACCTGACCGAGTTCGGGATCGCGCAGCACGAGGCGGGTGCGGCGGCGATCCAGGTCTTCGACTCCTGGGCGGGCGCCTTCTCGCCCCAGGACTTCGAGCGCTACGTGCTCCCCTACAACGGCCGGATGCTCGAGCGGCTGAAGGATGCGGGCGTGCCGACGATCCACTTCGCGACCGGCAACCCGGCGCTGCTCCCGCTCATCGCCGAGGCCGGCGGCGACGGGGTCGGCGTCGACTGGCGCGTGCCGATCGACGAGGCGTGGGCCACGATCGGCCACGACCGCGCGATCCAGGGCAACCTGGACCCGGCCGCGATGCTGGCGGGTAGGGAGACGGCGGTGGCGATGGCGCGCGACGTACTGGAGCGCGTCGCCGGCCGGCCGGGCCACATCTTCAACGTGGGCCATGGTATTCTGCCCGGCACCGACCCGGACGTGATCCGGGCCGTCGTGGAAGCAGTGCATGAATTCAGAGGATAGGGGATAGAGGAGAGAGGATAGGGGATCGTTGTCCGGGCACTTCCGAGCGTCCGCACCTTTCCCCGCCTTTTCCACTATCCACTGTCCCCTATCCCCTATCCTCTCGGGGTTGGGGGTAGGGGGAGGGACGATAGAATGACAGGCGTGATTCTTCTCAATTTCGGGGAGCCGGAGGAGCCGACGCTGGAAGCGGTCGTGCCGTTCCTCGAGCGGATCTTCACGACGAACATGCCGCTCGAGGGGAACCTCTCGCCGGAGGCGGCTCGGGCGCGGGTGCGGGAGCTCGCGCAGCAGCGCGCGCCGGGGCTGATCGAGGAGTACGAGGAGATCGGCGGCTCGCCGCTCAACGAGCAGGCGCGTGCACAGGCGGACGCCCTGGCCGCCGAATTGGCGCGGCGCGGGCACGAGGTCCGCAGCTACGTCGCCTACCAGTTCGCCGAACCGCTGATCGCGGATGTGGTGCGCAAGGCCCGGGAGGACGGCGTGGACCGGCTGATCGGGCTGCCGGTCTACCCGCTGTGCGGCCCGTCGACGACGGTCGCCTCTCTCACCGACCTGCGCCGCGCGGTCCAGGAGGCCGGCTGGGACGTGCCGCTGGGCGAGGTCGGTGGGTGGCACCGACACCCGCATTTCGTGGCCATGTGGGCGGACCGCGTGCGTGAGACGGTGGCCGCGGGCGGCGTCGCCCTGGACGACCCGCGCGTCGCACTCGTCTTCTCGGTGCACGGTACGCCGATGCGCTACATCGAGCGGGGCAGCCGCTACGTCGAGTACGCGGAGGAGGCGTGTGAGGCGATCGCGGCGGCCGTCGGCGTCGAGGACTACCGGATCGGCTACCAGAACCACACGAACCGGCCGGTCGCCTGGACACAGCCGGACGTGGAGAAGGTGATCGAGGAGATCGACGCCGATCACGTCGTGGTCGTGCCGATCGCCTTCATGCACGAGCAGTCGGAGACGCTGGCGGAGCTCGACCAGGACCTGCGCGAGGATGCGGAGGCACGTGGCCTCGGGTTCCACCGCGTTCCAGTCCCTCACGACGACGCGCGCCTCGCCGTGCTCCTGGCCGACGTCACCGAGCCGCTGATCACGGGCAGCGCCGCTGCAGAGCTCAGCGACTGCGAGTGCAGCCCCGGCGCGGTCTGCTGCGGAGCCGCGGTGAACGCCTGACGGGCACTGACCCGATGGCTTGCGGCGCATAGACCTTTTTGCCTGGACGCGTGTCCGCCTGAAGCGGAGACGGGCGTCGGGTCCGGTACCCAAAGTAGGCGGGGGTGGTCCTCGGAAGGTGTGAGGACCATCCCCGCCGGTGCGTTCCGGCGAGTTTGGTATCAGGCCGCCGGCCGCGCCGCTCGATCCTCCGCCTCGATAGGCAGCCAGAGCGTGAAGGTCGAGCCGCGGCCCACCTCGCTCTCCACCGTCAGGTCCCCGCCCATGAGTCGGGCGAGGCGACGGCTGATGGCGAGCCCCAGCCCGGTGCCACGCCCCGCCTCCGGCGCGAGTCGCGAGAACTCCTCGAAGATCGCCTCGCGTTTGTCCTCCGGGATACCGGGACCCGTGTCGATGACGTCGATGCACACGCCCGCCGCCGGTTCGCTTCCAGGCTGGCGGCGTGGCGGGCGGTCTGCTTCGGCCGGTGCGTTGCAGCGACGCGTGCGGATCGTGACGCGGCCGCCTTCCGGCGTGTAGTTCACCGCGTTCGAGATCAGGTTGCTCAGGATCTGGCCGATCCGGTCCGGATCGCCGGTGACCGGTGGGAGCGCGCTGTCGATCTCGCCTTCCAGAGTGAGTCCCGCCGATTCGATCTTGGCCCGGTACGCCTCCGTCGCCTCGTTGGCCATGGCACTCAGGTCGACCGCTTCGCGCCGTAGCGCAAGCTGCCCGGCTTCCGCACGGGCCAGCTCGACCAGCTCCTCGATCAGCTCCAACGCGCTCCGGATCGAGCGGCGGCTGTGGGCCACACTCTCCTTCTGAGAATCCGTGAGCTCGCCTTTGAGCCCGATCTCCAGGAGTTCCAGGTAGCCGTCGGCGGCGCCGAGAGGGTTCTTCACATCGTGGCTGAAGCCGCGCACCAGGCGGGCGCGGCTCTCCATGGCGCTCTCGAGATCTCTGCGTGCACGCTCGGACGCCTCGAGCGCCGTCGCCTTGCGAAAGGCGAGGGAGGCGAGGTCGCCGAGGATCTGGGCGTCGGCGACATCGTCATGATCGAAGCCGGGCCCGTCCGGCGCACGCACCAGGAGGAGTGCGCCAAAGGCCTCGCCGCCCTCCGCTAGCGGGACGACCAGGACGGTGCAGCGGTCGCACTGGGCGTGCTCGGTCAGCAGGGATCTGAAGGCGCCGAGTCCGTCGATCTGCACGGGCCCGCCGGTTTCCAGCGCCCGCTGGGCGACGGACCCCTCGATCGGGCCCGTGGCGCCGACCTCGGGCACGAGGGATCCTCCCGATGAGGCGACGGTGAGCACGCCTCGTTCGGGATCGAGGCGTTCGACGACGGCGCCTTCCGGTCGAATGGTGTGGAGCGTGCTCGATACGATTCGCTCCAGCGTCTCGTCCACACTACCCGGAGCGCTCAGCAGCGACGCCGCTTCCCGCAGCGCCTCCTCCTCGCGTGCCCGGCGCTCCAGATATCGGGTCAGCTCCCGAAGTCTACGCTGGATCGCGATCAGGACGAGTGCGGAGACCAGGGCCAGGAGCGCGAGTCCGATGGAGAGGATCGAGCCGAGACGGTTGGTCGCCTCCACCTGTGCCAAAATCGCGCCCTCGTACGCGGCGATCTGAACCTCGAGACCGGCGGCGGTCTGGAGGATGTCCTCGTACACCGGCTCCTCCGGTGGGGCAATGCGCCTGTACTCATCGGGCGTAATACGGCCCGTCAGCAGTGCATCATGGGTCGCGTGCCACGCCTCGACCTGGGCCACGAGGTTGAGGTAGCTGCGCTCAGGGCCCGTTTCCGGCCAGGCGGCGACGCGTTCGAGCTGATCGAGCTGTTGCACCGTGACTTGGCGAATCCGCGCATATTGCTCCGCGGTTCTCGGGGAGCCGGTGAGCAGATACGACCGGATCGTCGCGGCCTCCCGGGAGAACGACAGCACCACGTCGTCCAACAGCTCGCGAGCTGGCTGGATGCGGTTCTCCAGTACGTTGCGGAGCGACTGGATGCGGCTGCCGACCAGGGTGGGAACCACGAAGAGAGCGACCAGTGAGATGAGGATGAACGCGACGGGCGTCCACAGCCGCCACCCGGACAGGGCCATCCGTTGACCGTCGAGACGTTCCCGGTCGGTCACGGCTCCGCGCTCGAGCCGGTCGCCGCTCCCGTCCGCGTCTGGTCGCTCGGCCATCTGCACGGCCTTTCCTCGAAGCGGACCGCCCTTGAACCCCTGCCAGGCTCGGGCGGCAGGCGGGTCGGGGCGCCGACGGCCCCGGTCGCCGCTGCAGGCCGACGGGTGCACGCGATGTGCCAGGGCACGTGCTGGGGCACGTGCCAGGGCGAGGGCGAGGGCGAGGGCGAGCGAAAAGCGTTGGGAGTGTGAATCGGGGGGCCAGATCGGAATCTGCCCCTGACGCCGATTCCGACTCCGGCGGTTCGGGCTCGGAGTCGGAGTCGGTATCGGGCTCGGGTGATGTGTCTTCGTTACGTCAGCTCATCCGCGAGCGCCCGTGCCCGGGCGATGCGGCCGGGCACGCCGGCGCGGGACTCCCAGTTCGCGGCGATGTGGATGCCGGCGGGGAGTGTGAGGCCCTCGAGCGCGGTCCAGCTCCGGTCCCACGCGGGCATGCGGACCCGCTCCACGTGCATCGGCCGGGCGGGTCGGCCGGTCACCGTCTCGAACTCGGCCGCGGCGATCGCGCTGATGCGCTCGTCGTCGAGTTCGACGAGCTTCGGGTTCTTCGCGCCGCCCAGGTAGGCGGTGTAGACGCCGGTCCGGCCGAAGAGGTGGGCGTTGAAGGTCACGCCGCGCGTCTCGAGCCGCTCGCCGAACGCCACCTGGTAGCCCATCCCGGGACGGTCGAACTCGGCCTCGAGGTAGACCACGGCGAGAGGGTTGTAAGTCAGCCGCTCCAGGCGCTCGGCGGCGTCGGGCGCGAGATCGCGGAGCAGGGAAGCGGCCGCATCGGCCGGGGTCGTGACCACGACGTCGTCGGCGACGACGTCGCCTGCATCGGTCTCGACGACGTAGCCGCCACCCTCGCGGCGTAGCGAGCGCACGGGAGTCTCCATCCGGACCCGCTCGCGGTGGGCACGGTAGAGCGCGTCCGGGAGCGCGCGCATCCCCGAGCGGAACGAGCACGCCGGGATCGGCTCGCGACGGCCGCCGGAACCACGCCGCGCCAGCGCCGCGAGGATGCTGCCCTCGATGCCGAAATTCTCCAGCGCCCTCGACAGCGTCCAGCGCATCAGCATATCCTCGGGGTCCGAGGCGTAGAGCCCGCCGTAGAGCGGGCCGAGCATCGTCTCGTACGCCTCGCGGCCGAACTTGCGCGTGAGGAAGCTGCCGACCGTCTCGTCCGGCCGCTCGCCGCCGGTCAGTGGCTCGAGGAGGACGCGCAGCTTGCCGGGAAGCCCGATCAGGTCCGTGCGGAACGCCGCGCCGATCGAGAACGGCACCTCGCGCAGCCGGCCGGAGCGGTACACGTACAGCGGCAGCCCCGGAGGCGCGGTGAGCAGCTCGTCCTCGAGGCCGAGTTCGCGGACCAGCGCGCGCACCGGCGGGACCAGCCGCGTCCGCTGCGGGCCGGCCTCGTACAGCCGGCCCTCCACCTCGAGCGTGCGGATCACGCCGCCCGGCTCGCTCCGCGCCTCAAGCACCAGGAAATCCTCGCCGCGCCCGGCGAGCTCATGCGCCAGGACCAGACCCGTGATCCCGGCGCCGATGATGACGATCATCTTGTCTCCCAATCAGTTGCAAGGGTACGGGGATAAGGTAACGGAGCACGGCGGGTGGGGACAGCCTGCGTCGCGGACCAGGCACCGTTTTCCAAATTGATTTCACTCGCTATTGCGCTGACCTGGGACCACCCCCATCGCATTGGTGGGATCGGTTCGCAGGTGGTACGATTCTCAGCAGGCGTGTCGTGTGGGCGGCCTGGGCCGAACGAAAATCGATGCAATGGAGATCTCGGATTCTGATCATTGCGTTCGGGCACTGGCCCACGCCAACGGTGTGTTGTGAGCCGCTTCCGCCGAGTTGAACGTGATCAAATCCGGCACTGTCGTGCGGGCCTTGAGATTCTACCGCTTCACGGATGGCGGTGGGCACTGGATTCCCTATCAACGCCGGACGCTACCGGAGCCGCCTGGACGATGCTGGTCCACCGTGACGGTCGTGTGCTCGTCGGCGGCGAGTCCGGCATCTGGCGCTTTCTTCCTGAGGCCGCGATTTGTAGCCGTATGCGTGATACGGTTGGCGGGGTGCACCGTGCATGATTTGCCGCGGTACATCATCGGCTCCTCTCCTCGCCGGGTTCGAAGAGCCACCCACAGGCTGTCGCCGACCCAGGAGCATCGGGTCCATAACAAGAGTGTTGATGGGATGGCGAAGGTGCATTAGTAATAGTTTAACGTTCCCTTGGACGTTCCATTCCCAGAGCGCTTGCCGTACTCGTAGGGCGAATCACTCACTTCTATTCCAAGGAGGTGGCAGATGAAGCGGGCTATTTGGACCACTCTCATGTTGCTGCTTGCGGGGTTTCTGTTCGTTCCCTCAACACCCTAAGACGCATCGGCGTTTCAGTCCTG
>CALKIP010000081.1 GCA_937995995.1 uncultured bacterium | reverse complement strand
GCAGGTCAGAACGCTGGCGAGCGCGCTCGACGCGTCCACCACGGCAAGCCGTGCGAGTGGCAAAATATGGATCGAAGCGGATGCGATCGTACCTGAGATGGGCGCTGGCCGGCGGGGTCCTCGTCTGGTCGAGCTGTTCTGCGCGTGGCCGGGACCCCGCAGAGACGTTTCACTACGACTGCGGTGGCTACACCTTCGCCGTCGAGTTCCACGGCGACACTGCCGCGGTCGAGCTGCCCACGGGGCAGGTGCTGCAGCTCCCACTGGCGATTTCCGCCTCAGGTGCGCGCTACTCCGACGGACGCGCGACGTACTGGGAGCACCAGGGCACGGCGCGGCTGGAGCTGCCCGACACCGTCTTCGAAGGCTGCCGACCCGTGGCCACCCGCCGGTGAGGCATCCTTCGCTCCGGTGAGGCGCCGTGATCTGACTAGGCCGCGCACTCCCCACACTCCATGCACGCCACGCACGCCACGCACGCCACGCACGCCTCCACGCACACCATGCATTCGGCGCACGCCACGCCTCTCCGCTACTCCACCTGCTCTTCCTGGTCCGTGGCGTAGAGCTCCGTGCTCAGGTAACGCGCGCCGGAGTCCGGTGAGATGCAGGCGACGCGGGCGCCCGGCCCCAATTCGCGCGCGACCTGGAGCGCGGCGAGGGCGATCCCGCCGCTGCTCATCCCCACGAATAGCCCTTCCTCGCGGGCCATGCGTCGCGCCAGCGGAAAGGCGTCCTCCTCGTAGACCGGGATGACCCGGTCGATCACGGAGCGGTCCAGGTTGTCCGGGATGAAGCCCGGCCCCATCCCCTGGAATTTGTGCTGGCCGCGTGGCTGCCCAGAGAGGACCGCGGAGCGGGCGGGCTCGACCGCGATGACCTGGATCGACGGGTCGCGCTCCTTCAGGTAGCGGCCCACGCCGGAGATCGTGCCGCCGGTCCCCGAGCCGTAGACGAAGGCATCGATGCGCCCGTCCATGTCGCGCCAGATCTCGGGGGCCGTGGTCTCGTAGTGGATGCGCGGGTTGGCGGGATTCGAGAACTGGTGCGGCAGGAAGGCGCCCGTCTCGTCGCGGATGCGCTCGGCCTCCTCGATCGCGGCGAGCATGCGCCGCTCCGGATCCGTCAGGACGAGCTCGGCGCCGTACGCCGTGAGCGTACGCTTGCGCTCGATGCTCATCTGCGCCGGTAGGCACAGGATCAGTCGGTAACCCCGCACCGAGGCGATCTGGGCGAGCCCGATCCCGGTGTTGCCCGATGTCGGCTCGACGATCGTCCCGCCCGGCTCGAGCAGCCCGCGCTCCTCACCGTCGCGGATCAGCGCGAGCGCCGTCCGGTCCTTGATCGAGCCGGCGGGATTCATCCCCTCCACCTTCACCCAGACTTCGGCCATGTCGGGCTCGACCACGCGCTCGAGCCGCACCATGGGCGTGTTGCCAATGTATTCGTCGATCATCCCATTCTCCGCGTCCGCCATGAGCTTTCATGCCCCACCGGTCAGCCCGGTCCATACAGCGACCTGCACGAGCCACACCGTCCACTTCGCCGAACCCATGGATGGCGAATGGCGTTCCTGTCACACGGAGGCACGGAGGGCACAGAGAGGGTGATTACGGGAGATCGTCGTGGAAGGGTCTGCCTTCGGCGCGTTTCGGGCGGGCTCCATTTCTCGCAGAGGGCGCGGAGTGCGCATCTCGCCTCCACGGCCTGCGTGAGACAAGACGTTACTCCGCGCCCTCCGCGAGGAAACGAGGCATGCTCCGCCCCATGACGGAGCCATGGCTACGAGAACGGCACTGCCTCGCCTACATGATCGGCGCCAGCTCGGTCTCGGTCAGGTGATCGCGGCGCGGGACGAGCCAGGCGAGGGAGAAGAGGCAGAAGGCGATGGCGGGCAGGGCGAGCACGGCGGGGATCGAGCCGGTCCACCAGAGCATGACGGCCGCGGCGCCGAGCACGGTGAGTCGCGACGTCTCGATCGGCCACGCCCACTTCGCGGCCTCGAAGACGCCGGCGACGCCGGCCAGCGAGATCGTGATCCAGAAGCCGGCGGCCGCGGAATGGAGCAGCGGCAGTTCATCCGCGGCGTTCAGCAGCGCCACGCTCGCCACCACGGCAACGACGAACTGCGCAAAGCCGTACCACGCGAGCGACGGCGGGATCTCCGGATCGAACTTCTCGTAGCGCTCGCGGTCGACCTCCTCAGGCGCGACCCGCCCGCCCTCCTCCTCCGGCCGCCACCCCGGCGGGCCGAAGGCGTACATGAAGCGGTCGCGCCAGTTCCGTGCGCGCCAGACGTCCCGGGCGATGTCGTGGAAAACGTGTACGTTCGCCCAGAGCGGGTTCCAGCTCCGGAGCTGCGTCGTGAGCCCGTAGACCGGCTCCTCCTCTTCCGGCTGGAAGGTGCCGAAGAGCCGGTCCCAGACGATGAAGACGCCACCGTGATTCTTGTCGAGGTACTTCGGGTTGACGCCGTGGTGCACCCTGTGGTGCGATGGCGTGTTGAGCACCCACTCGGTGACTCGTCCCATCCTTCCGACCGCCCGCGTGTGGATCCAGAACTGGTAGACCAGGTTCAGCGCGTAGCAGGTGACGTACATCGTCCACGGGATCCCGAGCAGCGCGAGCGGCACGTAGAAGATCCAGGTGAAGAGCCCGTGCAACGAGCTCTGCCGCAACGCGACGGCGAGGTTGTACTCCTCGCTCGAGTGGTGCACCACGTGCCCGGCCCAGAGCAGGTTGATCTGGTGCGACAGCCTGTGGCTCCAGTAGTACGCTAGGTCCACGAGCAGGAAGACCACGGCCCAGCTCGCCAACTCCAGTCCGCGTGCCTCGAACCACGGGAACCCGTCGTAGGCGACGAAGGGCGCCGACTCCGGCCACGCCGGCACCCAGCCCAACCAGTTCTGCACCGCCCAGTGGCGTTCGACCCCGATGTAGATCCCGACCGTGAGCAGCTTGCTGAAGACGCCCGAGATCTGGCTCAGCGTACCGCAGCTCAGATCGGCGATCGAGTCGTTGAGCCGCAGCAGCCGACGGCCCGACCACGCACTGTAGGCCAGCTCCAGCCCGAGGAGGAGGAAGAAGAACGGGATCGAGAAGAGGATGATGCCCATGGCAGGTACCGGAACCGGGTGATCACCGTGTCGTCGGTCGGGCGAGCGCGGGCGCGAGGGCGCGGGATCTTGCCGCACGCGTCCTCACCCACGACTCGACCCGAATGGACTCGCTGATGAAGAGGTCGGCCAGGATGCGCCGAAGTGGCACGATCTCCCTCGCCGGATACGATAACTCCGGCCGCCCCGGGGCGGAAGAACATCGTTCGGTGAGCAGCGCCGAGGCCACCGAAATCGGCGGGGGTGTTGCCAGCCCCGCGCTCAATCCCAGCCCTTCCCTCCTTATCCTCCCTATCTCTTCCCCTTTCCCCGGCCCCGTCCCGATCCCAACTCCGTCCCCGTCCCAATTCCGATTCCGAGCCCGGCCCAACTCCGATCGTTTCGGGCTCGGAGTCGGAGTCGGGCTCGAGATAGGGACTTCACCATGTGCCGCTTGACGCACCGCCCTCCGCGCCGTATTCATTCGCCCATGCAACGGCACACGCTCAGCTTCGGCTTTACGTTTACGAACGCGACCCGCCCCGCGGGCCGTGGTCGGAGGCGTATGCGCGGCTGACGCACGCTGTTCCGGACTTCGGCGGCCCGTGGGAAACCACGGGCCGCTTTTTTTGTGTCGTGACTCGTCGTGCAAAGCCGTACCGGAACGCCCTGGTGGCGACGCGGCTCATATGGCGCATACGAGTCACGGCGAGGGCCCCGAGTTCACACGAGGAGGGATGGGATGGTACGATCACGGACCGACGCGCCGCGGGTGGCGTTCCAGGGCGAGCCGGGCGCGTTCAGCGAGGACGCGGTGCTGACGTTCTTCGACGGGCATGCGGTCGCGGTGCCGTGCCGGGACTTCGACGCCGTCGGCGCGGCGGTGCTGAGCGGCGACGTCGCCTACGGCGTGCTCCCGGTCGAGAACTCCCTGGCCGGGAGCGTGGTCGGCTCCTACGACGTCCTGGCCCGTGGCGGGCTGGCGATCGTGGGTGAGATCGTGCGCCCCATCCGCCATTGCCTCCTCGGCGTGCCGGGCGCCACCACGGCGGAACTCGGTCGCATCATTTCGCACCCCGTCGCACTCGCACAGTGCACGCGGTTCCTGGCCGCGCAGCCGGCGGAGGCGGTGGCCGTCTACGACACCGCCGGCGCCGCCCGCGAAGTCGCCGAGCGCGGCGACCCGGCCGTCGCCGCCGTCGCCTCACGCGTGGCCGCCGAGCGCTACGGACTCGCCGTGCTGGCCGAGGACATCCAGGACCGTATGGACAATCAGACGCGCTTCTTCGTGGTCACGCGGGAAGATGCGGCTGTGACGGCGGGAGCGGAGCATACGGTGCGCTCCGCGACGAGTGCGCCGGCCTCCGAGCGCGCGCCCGGCGACGGGTCCATGGACGAAAGCTCCTCGCCTCCATCCGGCGACACCCCCGCTGGCAACTACAAGACCGCGCTCCTCCTCGAGACCGAGAACCGCCCCGGCGCCCTCGTCGACGTGCTGCTCCCCTTCTCGTCGAACGGGATCAACCTGACCAAGCTCGAGTCACGCCCCGCCGAGCTGCCGTGGCGCTACCGCTTCTTCCTGGAGCTGGAAACCGACGCTTCCAGCGCCGCAGCGACCCGTGCGATCGACGAGATCCGCACCCGCGCGGTGTCGCTGCGGATGCTCGGGAGCTTTCCTTGCTGGGCGCGGGACGAACGGGCGTAGGCGAAACCGGGTCTGGTGGGCCGGCCGCTGGCCGGCGGGAGGGCGCCGCTGGTACGGCGCGGGAGGGCTGCCTTCGGCAGCGGGAGTGCCGGCTTGCGCCGGCGGGAGGGCCGCCCCGGCGGGCGGCGGGAGCGGAGTGCACCGCCGTTGCGCTCTGGTCGAGTGCAGCGGCGGTGCACGCTCCTCCGTGCCTCAGTATCCGCGGGGCTCCCCGTCGTGGCGCGGGTCGGCGATCCCGATCCAGCGGTCGCCGTCGCGAACGATCAGGTAGAGCCGGGCGTAGCCGAAGCCGGACGGCGCCGGCACGTAGCCCATGTCGCGCACGTCGCGGAGCACGTCGGGCGCGTAGCCGTGCTCGAGCTGGACGACCGGATTCGACGTCGCCGGGAACATGCGCGGCATCCGCACGGCGTCGAGCGGGTCCATCCCGTAGTCGAGGGTGTAGACCATCGACTGCACGATCGCGGTCGGGATGCGGCCGCTGCCGGGTGCGCCCACGACCATCTTCACATCGTCGTCCTCGAGAACGATCGTCGGCGCGATCGTGGAGGTACGCGTGCGCCACCGCCTGCGCGCCGGCGCATCGATGTTGCGCTCGGTGAAGCGGAACCCGGAATCGTTCAGGAAGAAGCCGGCGACCCAGGCGCCCACACCGAAGAGCGTGCTGTTCGTCTGGGTCAGCGACACCGCGTTGCCATCGCGGTCGACGACGGAAAGGTGCGTCGTCTCGCCATCCTCGTCGTCGAGCAGTTCGTCCATCCCGGCGGCGGGCAGGTCAGCCGAGGCACTCGCCGCGAACGCGCCCACCGACGCGGGCGCCTCGCCCGCCGCGATCGGCTGCGCGGGGCCGTAGGGATCGAAGCGGAGGCAGGCGTCGACGGGCGGAGCGTTGTCGAACGGCGTCGCATCCGCGGGCTCGACCGACTCGACGGCGCGGCCGGTGCCGACCAGACCGGCGCGCGAGCGCGCGAACGCCTCGGACACGATCCCGGCCGCGGGCACCGCGACCCAGTCCGGATCGCCGTTCCCCGACCGCGCCGCGGTTCCGACGCGCAGCGCGGAGGCCAGCACGTCGAACGCCTCGGCGGAGCGCGTCGGCAGCCCGAGGCTGGGCAGGTCGAACGGCTCGAGAAGCTCGAGGGTGTGCAGCACCTGGAGCCCCGTCTGCGGCGGAGGCCCGGAGAGGACGACGCGCCCGCGGTACTCGGAGCAGAGCGGCCGCATCCAGCGCGGTTCGTAGTCCCTCAGGTCGGCCAAGGTCGCCGGGTGGCCGCCGGCGTTCAGCGCGGCCACGAGCTGCTCGGCGACGGGCCCCTCATAGAAGCCCGCGCGGCCGTGCTCGGCGATGCGACGCAGCGTCTCTCCCAGCTCCGGGTTGCGGAGCACCTCGCCCGCGCCGAGCGGCCGGTCGTTCGGCCAGTAGCGCCGCCACGTCTCGGGGAAGAGACTCATCTCGGCAGAATCCGAGGCGATCATCTCGGCCAGGATCTGCCCGATCGGGAAGCCTTCCTCGGCCAGCCGGATCGCCGGCGCCATGACCTGCTCGAGGGGAAGCGTGCCCCAGCGCTCGTGCAGTGTCAGCAGCCCCGCCACATTGCCCGGGATCCCGACGATGCGCAGGTCGGCCGGGCCGCGCGGGCCATCCGTGTGGCCGCGGAACGACTCCGCGTTCTGCGCCGCGTAGAAGTCCAGGTAGTACGGATGCCCCTCGTCCTCCATCCAGACGAGTGCCGAACCGCTGCCGCCGATCCCCGACATCTGCGGCTCGACCACGCCGATCGCGAACGCCGTCGCGACCGCGGCATCGATGGCATTGCCACCAGCGCGCAGGATCTCGACGCCGGCCTCGCTGGCCAGCGGGTTGGCGGAGCTGACCACGCCGTTCTCGGCGACGACGCGCTTGCCGACATCGGCGGGCGACGTGGGATCGGGGCTCGCCACCGCGCGCGGAGCGGCATCGACGGCGGATTCGGTCTGCGGCGCGGTCGTCGCGCACGCGGCAAATACGGCCAGCACGAGGGCCGGCGTGAGACGGATCGCGGACATCGCTCTTCAATCTGTGGAAGTTCAGGGATGTCCGAATCCTACTATGCGAAGGGGTGCAGGCACAAGGGCCTGCGGGTTTGGGCGGGCGCGAGCGCGAAGTTTGCTCCCGCTGCCGAAGGCAGCTCTCCCGCCGCCCGACAGGGCGGCCCTCCCGCGCCCGCAGGGCGTCCTCCCGCCGGCCGAAAAGCCGGCTCTCCCGCTGCCGTCAGGCAGCCCCCGCCGCTAACCCGCCCTCTCTCCCGTGATCCAGATCCGGTCGATCACCGGCAGCGTCCCCGCGAGAGGGATGGCCATGATGATCCCGATCACACCGAGGAGCGCGCCGCCCACCAGGATCGCCATGAGTGTGAGCACCGGCGGGATTTCGAGCTTGCCGCCCAGCACCTTCGGAGAGATCAGGTTGTTCTCGATCTGCTGGTAGACCATGAACGTGGCCACGATGATGAGCGCATCGGTGAGCCCCTCCGAGGAGAACGCGACCAGCGCCGGCAGGACGATGGCGACGGTCGCGCCAATGTTCGGAATCGCATCCAGAACGAAGGCGAAGGCCGCGAGGATCGTGGCGTACGGCACGCCCAGGATCGTCAGGAGCACGAAGGTCAGTACCGCGAAGATCACCGACACGATCGCCTGTCCGGTCACGTACGCCCGGATCGCTCGGGCCGATTCCGTGATCGTGCGATCCACGCGGTCCCGGTACGTGGGCGAGATGTGATGCAGCACCGCTGACCGGATCCGGACGTGGTCGATCAAGAAGTAGAGCGCGAGCGTGGCGATCAGCACCGCGCTGAAGATCGCACTGACCGCATTGGCACCGAAGCGCAGAAACCCGGTGAAAAACTCCACCGGATTGCGGCTGATCACCTGGGCGCGCCGCTCCAGCGCCTCCCAGACGCCGGGGAAGCGGGACAGCGCCTCCTCCAGACGCGCCAGTCGGTTGGGCAGGTCGTTGGCGAATTCGATCCCCTGCATCACCAGCGGCGGGATGACGAGGCCGAGCAGCCCGAGGATGAACAGGACCGCGGCGCCGACCGCGAGCATCGAGGCGAGGCCGCGTCCCACGCCGCGCCCCTCGAGCCACGCGGTCAACGGGCTCAGCACCGCCGTCAGGAAGAGCGCCAGCGTGAGCATGACCGCCACGGCGGTGATCTGCTCGAGGAATCGCACGGCCGCGATCGCCGCCAGCACCGTGACGACCGCCTTGACGTAGACTCGCCACGGCACGTCGATGCGGATGAAGTCGGCGCTCGGGTCGGCCTCGGCACCGGTCACCGCATCAGCATTCGCACCGGGATTCGCATCTTCCGGTGCTTCGGACGCGGGCCCCACGCGTTCGGCTTCCGGGACGGGCCGGGATTCGTCATTCACGGCGTTCCTCACGTTCGGGGCCGCACCACCCGTTGCGGGGTGCAAGGCGGAGGCCAGCCACCGGTCGGTGCCCGTGCGACGGAGTGACGCGGACCGCGCCCTGCTCGTCCTTCTGCCGGATGCCACACGGGGTGCGGAGGGACCCGCCGCACGTCGCTCCGTGGGCGCAGGCACGTATTCGTGGGAGTCGAGGATGAGGGGAATCAACACGATGGCGCGGCCGGCCAGGCCGGCCGCGCCCGGGAAGGATACGGCTGGAATCGATCGAGGCGACGGGGAGGTCCGCATCGTCGCCTTCGATTCCACGCGCTACGCGGACTTCCTCCGGCGCTGCGCACTCGAGCTGCTGGCAGCGGAGAACGGCGAGGAGTTGGAGTCACCTGCCGACTCGAGGACGCTCAATGCACGGATCGACCGGATCCTGCAGTGCGTCCGTGCCGAGGGCGGATGCGTCGCGGTGGCCGAGTTCTTTGGCGAGCCCGCCGGCCTCGCCGCATTTTCCCTGCTTACGTCGACTGCCGACCGGTCGGCACCGGCGACCACGCGAGCAGTCCTCCACGACCTCGTCGTCCTGCCGGCGTTCCGTCGCCGCGGCGTCGGCACCGCGCTCCTCCGCCACGCCGAGGCCCGGGCCCGAGGAGCCGGCGCTCGCGGCCTCCGGCTCAGGGTCCGTGCCGGCGACTACGCCGCCCACACCTTCCTGGCCCGTTGCGGCTACCGGCCGCGAATCCTGCAGCTCGAGAAGCCGATCGGGCACCTGGACTGACCCGGCGCTGGACCAGCGCCGGGTCGATCGGCTCGCCGCCGTGCGCTCAGTGCGCGTGTGGCGAGCCTCCGGTCGCGATCATCAGGTGGTGCGGCGCGTGGTGGTCGCCGAGCGCCATGATCCCGATGTAGCCGAGGCCGCGGATCCTGGCCGCGTCCTCCTCCCGGGGAGACGTCACGACGACGACGTACTCGCCATCCCCTCGCGCCACCTCCATCGTCCAGCCGCGCTCGGCGGCGATCATCCCGGCGTGGGCGCCGAGCACGCGCCCGATCGCGGCGTGTGCGGCCTCGTCCACCCCGCGGACACGGAACCGCGCGCCACCCGGCACCGTCTCGTGTGAGAGCACCTCGGCGCCGAGCGTCATGTGCTCCATGTCGATCAGGTGCTGGCGCAGCGCTTCCAGATCCACCTTCGACCAGTCGGTGTCCGGCCGGCTCTCGAGGAGGCGGACCACCTCCTGCACCGCGGCGAAGGCACCGTTCCCGGCCTCCGTCAGCAGGCCGGCCGAAGGCGACGCCGTCGCGTGTGCGGCGTGAGCCGCGCGATGATGAGCCGCGTGGTCATGGCTCGCCTGACCCTGGTGCGTGTGGTCGTGTGTCTGTGCGTAAATCTCCGGGGCGGTGAGCAGCCCCGCCGCGAGGACGATTCCGATGACTGAACGCATCTTCTCCCTCCATGCCCCGCCCGCGGTGGGGCAGGGGCAATTGCCATAAACCTGGACATCTCGTCGTAGGATATTGTGTGGCCGCGAACCGCTCCGGTCCAGTCATCGGCGCCGCTCGAGTTTCATGCGGTCCCGACGCCGGACCGGATTGCACGTACGGGGTGGCCTCGGCGACGCCGCTCGTGGATATTCCAGCGGTCCTCGACCCCCGAACCGGGATATGTGCCTTGGCCCCACTAGAAATCCAGCTCCTCCTCATCGTCATCGCTTTCCTGGCCGGCGTCGGCATCACCGCCATCGGCCCGGGCGGCATCTTCCTGACCATGGCGCTCTACGCGTTGCTGCCGATCGCGCCGCCCACGATCGCCGGGACGGCGAGTGCGACGTTCATCGCGACCGGCCTCGTCGGCAGCGCCGCGTACCTTCGCTCGGGCGAGCTCGCGCGCAGGTCGAACCGCGTCCTGGCGTGGATTCTGAGCGCGGCCAGCATTGCCGGTGCACTTGCGGGATCGCGCCTCAACCCGTACCTACCCAAGTCGATTTTCGGTGCGCTCCTGGGTGGAATGGCCATCCTGACCGGTGTGCTGATCATCGTGCAGCAGGTGCGAGGGCTCGAAACGCTGGCGGCGCTCGAGCTCGATTCGGCGGCAGGTCGCGTGATCATCGCGGTACTCGGTGTCGGGGTCGGAATCGGCGGTGATCCCTCCACCCACCCCGATCCGGA
>CALKIP010000080.1 GCA_937995995.1 uncultured bacterium | reverse complement strand
GGCGAGGGCTTCGGTGCCTGGGCGCACCAAACGACCGTTTCAGCAGAGGGTGGTCGGGCGGGCGGGGGCGGCGGGCGGACCGGGCGTGGAGCTCGAGAGTGCGCCGCTCCCCACGCGGATGAACGGCGCTACGTGGACCGCTGGACCGAGAGCCTGCTCGCCGTCGATGCCCTTCCGACCTCACGGCCGGTCCTGAGGATGGCGGCCTTGCTCCACGCGGTCGGAATGCCGATGGCGCGGACGCGGGATCTGCGCGGCGGGTGGCGCTACACGGGGCACGAAGTGTTGGGCGCGCGTACGGCCGAGGAGATCATGCGTCGCCTCAAGGCGTCGAACGCGGACACGGAACGTGTGCGCCGCCTCGTCGCCGGGCAGTCCATGTTGTTTCCGCCGGACGCGCCGGCACCCGGGATCCGGCGCTGGCTGCGCGACGTGGGGCCGGATCTGGTATACGACCTGTTCCGCCTCCGTTTCGCGCTCTGGCGGGCGAGTGCGCAGGCCGGTGAGCAACCACGTGATCTGCTCGAGCGTTGGCGCGCCGCGCACCGTGTCCTGCTCTCTCGCCCGGTGCTCGACACGAGTGGGTTGGCGATCGGAGGGCGGGAGTTGAAGGAGATCGGGTTGGAGCCGGGGCCACAGTTCGGTGAGATCCTGCAAGAGCTGGTCGATCTGGTCATCGAGCGTCCGGAGCTGAACACACGCGACGCTCTTCTGGAGCACGTGAAGCGGGAGAATCTTGGATGATCGAGGCCGTCGCATCCGCGGCCCTCGCGGCGGCGGCCAACGTCCTGGGCGGTGTGCTGGTCATCATGCACATCCGACGGGGACACTCCGCGCTGCACGTGCTGACGGCGTTCGGCGGCGGGTTCATGCTCGCCGTGGCACTCCTGGAGATGCTGCCCCAGTCGATGGATGTGGCTGGCGGCCCGACCGCGGTCATCCTCGGCTACCTGGCGGTGCACCTGACGCAGCACGTCATGACACCGCACTTCCATTTCGGCGTCGAGACACACACCGAGGCGATGATCTCGCCGGGGGTCGGGATCTGGGCACTGGCGGGGCTCATCCCACACTCGTTCTTCGATGGCGTCGCCATCGCGGGCGGCTTCCTGGCCGACGCCGAGCTGGGGTGGCTGATCTTCCTGGCCGTGGCGCTTCACAAGATCCCGACGGGCATCTCGCTGGCGAGCATCATGCTGGCCAGTGGCAACACGTCGCGGCAGGCGTTCCTCGCCGTCGTCGCGATCGGCGTGGCGACGATCGTCGGTGCGACGATCACGCCGGCCGTCAACTTCCTCGCCGAATACGGCCTCGCCCTGGCTGCCGGCGTCACGATCTACGTGGCGGCCTCGAACCTGATCCCCGAGTCCCAGCGTGAGCCGGGGTGGAAGGTATCGGGCGGCGTCTTCCTCGGAGCCGCCGCCTTCTACCTGGTGCGCATCCTGTTCCTGGAGCACTGAGGATCACCCGTCGACGGTCTGGCGACGCACGGAGCGGTGCGGGGCAGTGCGGGTAAGAACAGCGTAGCACCGGGTGCGGAGCCGATATCGTAGTCAGTTGGAAGGTGGCCGTGGATCTCTTCGAGTCAGCAACGGACAGGAAGTCGCACGCCCCTCTGGCCGAAAGGATGCGGCCGAAGGAGCCGGAGCATTTCGTCGGTCAGGAGCATCTCTTCGGACCGGGCAAGGCGCTCCGGGTCATCATGGAAAAGGGGATCCTCACGAGTTTCGTCCTCTGGGGACCGCCGGGGACGGGGAAAACCACGATCGCGCGCATGGTCGCGGCTCGTGCGAACGCTGCCTTCGTGGAGCTGTCCGCGGTCTCCGATGGGATCCCACGGATCCGTGAGGTGGTAAAGGAAGCGAGGGACAACCTGCACCTGCACCAGCGCAGGACCGTCGTCTTCGTCGACGAGGTCCATCGCTGGAACACGACGGCTCAGGATGCGGTGCTTCCCCACGTCGAGAACGGAACGCTCGTCCTGATCGGGGCGACGACCGAGAACGTCTCGTTCGAACTCCGGCCCGCTCTGCTGAGCCGGGTCCGCGTCTACCGCCTGGAGGCGCTCTCCCAGGCCCACGTTCGGCAGGTGCTCATGGACGCACTCTCCGACGTCGAGCGCGGGATCGGTACCATGAAGGTCACGGCTCTACCCGAGGCGATCGAGATTCTCGCACGGAGCGGGGACGGAGATTTGCGCAAGGCCCTCGGTGCACTCGAGCTCGCCGCCCGGATGGCGGGGGAGGAGGGCGAGATCACGACGGAGATCGCGACCGAAGCCGCCGGGCTCGCCGTGGTGCGCCACGACAAGGCGGGGGATTCCCACTACCAGCTATCATCCGCGCTGATCAAGTCGATCCGCGGCAGTGACAACTCGGCCGCCCTCTACTGGCTGGCCCGTCTGCTGGCGGGCGGGGACGTCAAGATGGTGATCCGCCGACTCCTGATCAGCGCGTCCGAGGACATTGGCCTCGCGGACCCGCAGGCCATCGTCGTCGTCGAGGCAGCGGCCCGCGCATTCGACCGCGTCGGTCAGCCCGAGGGAGACATCATCCTGGCCCAGGCCGTGAACTACCTGGCAGCTGCACCGAAGTCGAACCGGTCGTACATGTCGCTCCACGCCGCCCGCGACGCGGTGGCCCGACACCCGTCGGCGCCGGTGCCGCTCCACCTTCGGAATGCGACGACGGGGCTGGAAAAGGAGATGGGGTACAGCGACGGGTACGAGTACCCGTTCGATTCCCCGGACCATTTCTCGCCGCAGCCGTATCTTCCCGAGGAGTTGCAGGGTGAGGTCCTCTATGAGCCCTCGCAGTTCGGCTTCGAGAAGGAGATCGCGAGGCGAATGGAATGGTGGGAGCGAAAGCGCGGCATGGATCAGTAGGCGCCCGGATGTGCCGGCGTTGCATCGTCGGAGCATGTGAGCGACAATCAATCGAGCGAGAGGTGCGGCGATCTCGAATGCGCCGCGCATGGACCTGAGACACGATCAGGAGGGTCCGATGAAACCATTGGCCAAGGCACTTTTCGGCATGCTCCTGCTGGTCTGGACGGCTGCGGCGTGCGTCCCGGACATCCAGGAGCCCGAAGTACGGCTGGCCGGAGTGCGCCTGGGCGGCGTCGGGCTCGAGGGTGGATTGCTTTACGTCCGCCTGAGCGTGATCAACCCGAACAGCTTCGGCCTCGAGGCCGCCGGACTGACCTATGATCTGGATCTGAGCGAGCCCGGCGACGGCAGGCAGGAGTGGGCCGATGTCGCGACGGGCACGTTCCGTGAAGATGTACGCGTCGGCGCCAATGACAGTACGGTGCTGGAGATACCGGTCGAGTTCACCTATCGTGGCCTCGGCGGTGCGGTTCAGTCGGTCCTTCGGACCGGAACCGTGGACTACCGCGTGCAGGGCACGGTCATGCTGAGGGAGCCGATCTCGACGGAGATCCCCTACCGACACAGCGGGACGGTAGCGGTTCTGAGTTCACGCTGAGCGCCCGCCGACCGGCAGAACGGCCGGCGCCGGCGGGGGTATAATAGGGATCGAAGCCTACGCGAAAGGAGTCCGTTTATCCGTCAATCGATTTCGACCGAAATGCCGGAGGAGCGCGCGGTCCTGGTCTCCGCGCCCACGAAGGACGTGCCGCCTCACATCGCCGAGGAGCACCTCCACGAGCTCGCTCGTTTGGCCGACACCGCCGGCGCGACCGTCGTCGGTACCCTCATTCAGCGGCTGGATTCGCCGCATCCCAAGTACTACCTCGGCGAAGGCAAGGTGACCGAGCTGAGGCAGCGGGTCGCCGTGACCGGCGCAACGCTGGTCATCTTCGACGAGGACCTCTCGCCGGCCCAGGGCAAAAATCTCGGGAATGCGCTCGAGGTGCGGATCATGGACCGCACCGAGTTGATCCTCGACATCTTCGCCACTCGAGCCAGGACGCACGAGGCCCAGCTCCAGGTCGAGTTGGCGCAGCTCCAGTACCTGCTTCCGCGTCTGAAGCGGATGTGGACACACCTGGAGCGGATCCGTGGTGGCATCGGGCTGCGCGGCCCGGGTGAGACGCAGCTCGAGACGGACCGTCGGCTGATCGGCCGGCGCATCCGTGACCTGCGTGCCAAGCTCGAGATCGTGGCCCGCCGCCGCGCCACGCAGCGCAAGGGCAGGGCGGGCGAGTTCCGGGTCGCACTCGTCGGGTACACGAACGCGGGCAAGTCTTCGATCCTGCGCAAGCTGGCGGGAAGCGAGCTGTTCGTCGAGGACCGCCTCTTCGCCACGCTGGATCCGGCCACGCGCACGGTCGATCTCGGGAACGGGACACACGTCCTGGTCACCGACACGGTCGGCTTCATCCGCAAGCTTCCGCACGACCTGGTGGCCTCGTTCCGCGCCACGCTCGAGGAGACGCGTGAGGCGGATGTGCTGCTCCACGTCATCGATGCGTCGCACCCGAGTTGGGAGGAGCACAAGGCGGTCGTCGAGGGGGTGCTCGAGGAACTGGGGGTCGCCGATCGGCCGGTGATCCTGGTCTTCAACAAGGTCGACCAGCTCACGCACGAGGAGGAGGCGGCACTACGCGATCGGGTTCCGGAGGTGTACGGCGAGGCGTGCGTCTTCTCGTCGGCGGTCGAGGACGGCGGGCTCGAGGCGCTTCGTACGCGGATCCACGACGCGCTGCTGGCGCAGCGGCCGCAGGTGCACCTGAGCATCCCGGTCCAGGACGGCGAAGCGCTCGCCGCGGTCTACAGGGAGGGCGAGGTCCTTGCCTTCGAGCAGGCCGATACCATGATCAACGTCGTAGCACGGATTCCGAAGCCGGCGCTCGGTCGGCTCCGGCAGCGTGACGGAGTAGCCATATCCGGCTCGGCATGAACGAGCACGTCGTCATCGTGGGACCGGGCCGAATGGGGCTCGCGTTGGGCGCGGCACTCGTCCAGTCGGTCGAGATACCGCGCCTGACGTACATCGGCCGCGAGGCGGAACCGCCGCCGCACCCGATCTTCAATGCCCGCCGGGCGAGCGTCGATTACCTCATGGGCCCGGGTCCGGTTCCGCAGGATGCGACGATCCTGATCCTGGCCGTGCCGGACGACAGACTCGGCGCGGTGGCCCAGGGCGTGGCGGGATACGGCGATTCACCGGTGGACTGCGCCGCGTTCCACCTGGCGGGTGCGCTCACGACCGATGTGCTGGCGCCGTTGCACAGTGTGGGCTACGCCGTCGGCTCGCTGCACCCGCTACAGACGGTGGCGGACCCGTGGTCCGCGGGCGACCGGCTGGTCGGCACCGCCTACGCACTGGCAGGCGAGCCCGGCGCCCTGGCCGCGGGGAAGCGGTTGGTGCGTGCACTCCAGGGCCGGCCCTTCGTCATTCCGCCCACGCTTCGACCGATCTATCACGCGGCGGCAGTCCTCGCGTCCAACTACTTCGTCACCCTCGTCGCGATCGCGGCGCGGCTCCTGAAAGAGGCCGGCGTGCCCGATGAGGATGCATTCCCCGCGATCCTGCCTCTGGTGCGCGGCACGCTGGAGAACCTCGAACAACTCGGACTTTCCGCGGCGCTTACCGGACCGATCGCCCGGGGCGACATCGACACCGTGCGATTGCACCTGGCTCGGTTGTCCCCCGAGGCGCGTGCGCTATATTCCGCGCTCGGCCTGGAGACCGTGAATCTGGCCCGGGCCGCGGGACTCGACGACCATCGCGTCGCCGAGCTGGAAGCCCTTCTATCGATCGACTGATGCGACTGCATATCAACATAGACCACGTGGCGACCGTACGGCAGGCGCGTCTCACGGATGAGCCGGACCCCGTACGCGCGGCCGTGCTCGCCGAGCTGGGCGGCGCCGACGGGATCACGATCCACCTGCGCGAGGATCGGCGCCATATCCAGGATCGTGACGTGCGGCTCCTCGCCGAGACGGTGCGCACGGGGATCAACTTCGAGCTCGCCGCAGAGACCGATGTGCTGGAGATCGCGCTCGAGGTGCGGCCGCTGGCCGCCACGCTCGTCCCCGAGCGCCGCGATGAGGTGACCACCGAGGGAGGGCTCGCCCTTGCCTCGGCAGAATCGCGGCGGAAGGTGGCCGGTGCGCTGGAGCGGCTGCGCGAGGCCGGGATCCGGACGTCGCTCTTCGTCGATCCCGATCCCGAGGCGATCGGCTTCGCCGCCGAGCTCGGCACGGACGCGATCGAGTTGCACACGGGCGAGTACGCAAAAAGCTACGCCCGCTCCGCACTCGGCACGGGGCCCGAGCTTCAGCGCCTGCGCAGTGCGGCGGCGCGCGCTCGGTCACTCGGCCTCGATGTGCACGCAGGCCACGGGCTCACGTACGAGAACGTGACGCCCGTTGCCGCGATCCCCGAGATCGAAGAGCTCAACATCGGCCACAGCGTGGTGAGTCGTGCCGTGCTGGTCGGGTTGGAACGGGCGGTGCGGGAGATGAAGGAGATCGTCCGCGCCGCACGAGCCTTCACGGACGAGCGCTAGTTAAGAGCCACGATGTCGACACTCCGAGATTTCTTCTCCTCCGAAGCCGACGACTGCCTGCGCCGCATCGAGGCGGTCATCGCGTCGCCCGCGGGTGGCGACATCGATGGCGCCGAGCTCCTGCGAGTGGCCCGCCTGCTCCGTGGCAGTGCACAGATGGCGGGCGAGGACCGCGTGCTGAAGCTGGCCCGGGCATTCGAGGCGACGGCGCGTGCTCTGGTCAGCCACGTCGTGTCCTGGGACGCCTCACTGCGCGATGCCGCACACGCCACGGTCGACGATCTCCGCGCGCTGATCCACGGCACCGAAGCCGAAGAGGCCCAGGAGGCCCGGCTTTTACAGGCGCTCGAGCGCCTGCGACTACCGGGGCAGATCGCGGCGGGGAATCCACCCGCGCACCGGCCTTCGACGTCGGGCGTGGCACAGCGCACGACACCGGAACTGCCGTCGGCTTCGCAGGTCGCGGCGGCACCCCCGGCCACGCCGCCTCCCGCGGCGTCGGCTACGCCAAGGCCGCCCTCCACCGATCCGTTCCTCGCCACGGCCGCGCGCGAGGTTTCCGGGATCGTGGCTCTACTGGATGAGGCGCTGCCCGTGCTCCGTCGCGAGCCTCGCAACCGTGTGCCGCTCAAGCAGCTTCTGCGCAAGCAGCACTCCCTTCTCACCTCCCGCCGGCTGAACGAGTTGCCTACCGTGGCGGTTGCCCTTCGCGCGGTCGAGGAAGTCTGCCGACTGATCGCACGACGGAACGCGGCGGTCGCAGGCGATTGGCTGGCTTTATTCGAGGCGGTGGGCAGCGTTCTGGCGGAGGCGGAGAAGGCGCTCCTCGAGGGTGTCGTTCCCGAGGGTTCGGGCTCGCTGCGGGAACTGGAGCGTATCCGAGCCCGCCTCGTCGAATCGGGCGGGGCCCCATCGCCCGGCGTGGCACGGGCTGACACGACGCCGGCTCACGGAAGAGGGTCCGGTGCAGCCCGGGCTGGAGCGGCAAACGTCGATCCGCGTCCGGCCGATGCCACACCGATCGAGGAGTTCTTTTACCGCGGCGAGGCGCTTTTGCGTCGAGCCGAGGAACTGCGGCCCGTGATTGACCGGGGGCTCGCACGTGACGCCACGGCCCGCGAGGCACTCGAAGAACTCTACGATCTGATTCGCCAGGTGCTGTCGTGAAGTCCGGGAGGCGTGGCAAGCCGATCCTGGACTGGAAGGCCATCGTCGGGATCGCGCTTGGGATCGGTCTGCTCGTCTACTCGCTGCGTGGCGTCGATCTGCGCGAGGTGCTGGGCGAGATCCGGCGGGCGGATCCGCTCCTCTTCCTGCTCGCCATGGTTTTCACCGTCGCGCCGATGCTGGTGCGTGCGTGGCGCTGGAAGGCGCTGCTCCAGCCGGTACGGGAGGGGACGTCGTTCCAGGCGCGTTTCCGCTCGACGATGATTGGCTTCATGACGAACAACGTGCTCCCCGCACGCATCGGCGAGTTCGCGCGGGCGTACACGCTGGCACGCATGGAGCGGGTTCCGGTCGTGGCCTCCTTCGGCACGCTCGTCCTCGAGCGTATCTTCGACGGCATCGTCGTGGTCTCACTCCTCTTCCTGGCGATGGCGCTCCCGGGCTTTCCGGCACTGGAAGCACTCGGGATCCAGGATCCGGGAGGCGCGGCACGCGTCGTCATGGCGCTCATGGGCGTGCTCGTCCTCGTCCTTCTCGCCCTGGTCGTCTGGCCTCGCCGGGCTGTCGCGGCGACGGAGGCGGTGGCGAGTCGCGTGCTGCCTCGCTCGTTCAGGAGACCGCTCGTCGACGGGCTGGAGGCGTTCCTCTCCGGGATCGCCTCGTTACGTGACCCCTTGCTGTTGCTGCGCGCATCGCATTGGTCGATCTGGGTCTGGCTGTCGAGTGGCATCGGCTTCTGGTTCGGGTTTCGTGCCTTCGGCATCGACGTGCCGTTCGCCGGAGCCCTCTTCCTCCAGTCGCTGATCGCACTCGCCGTCGCGCTCCCGGCGGGCCCCGGATTTTGCGGGCTCTGGGGGGCTGCGGGGC
>CALKIP010000079.1 GCA_937995995.1 uncultured bacterium | reverse complement strand
GGCAGCCCTCCCGCGCCCCCGGGGGCGCCCTCCCGCCCCGAAGGGGCTATCCAAAATGAGCGAACCACTCGGAACCTCCCTCCCCTCCCTCACCACCGCGATCCCCGGTCCCGCCTCCCGCGAGCTCGCGCAGAGGCTGGGGCGGGTGGAGTCGCGCAACATCACGCGGCTGGAGGGCGAGCCGCCGATCTTCTGGGCGGAGGCGCGCGGCGCGAACGTGCGCGATGCGGATGGCAACGTGTTCGTGGACCTGACCTCCGGGTTCGCGGTGACGGCGACGGGGCACGCGAACCCGCACGTCGCCGAGGCCGTCGGGCGGCAGGCGGCCACGCTGGCACACGCCATGGGCGACGTCTACCCGCCCGAGATCAAGGTCCGGCTCCTGGAGCGGCTCGTGGCGATCACGCCGGATCCGCTCGGCGTGTGCATCCTGGGCAGCGCGGGGAGCGAGGCGGTCGAGGCCGCGCTGAAGACTGCGGTGATGTACACGAACCGGCCGGGCGTCATCGCCTTCACGGGCGGCTACCACGGGCTCACCTACGGTTCGCTCGCCACCACCTGGCGCCCCGACTTCCGGCAGCCGTTCCGACAGCAGCTCTTCGCGGGCGTGCGCTTCGCGACGTATCCGAACCCGTACCGAGCGGAGGATCCGGAGAGCGTGGTGGCCGCATCACTCGATGGCGTCCGCGAGCTGATCCGCGCCGGTGACCGCACCCACACTCCCATCGGCGCCGTGCTCGTCGAGCCGATGCAGGGGCGTGGCGGGCTCATCGTTCCGCCGCCGGGATTCCTGGAGGGGCTCCGCGAACTCTGTCACGAGCACGAGATCGTGCTGATCTTCGACGAGATCTACACCGGCTTCGGCCGCACCGGACGGTGGTTCGCCTTCCAGCACAGCGACGTGGTGCCGGACATCATGACGGTCGGAAAGGGGTTGACCGGGATGCTCCCGCTCAGCGCGGCGATCGGCACGCAGGAGATCATGGACGCATGGCCGCCCTCGACAGGCGAGGCGATCCACACCAGTACCTTCCTGGGTAACCCGATCGCCTGTGCGGCTGCACTCGCGCAGATCGACGAGATCGAGTCGCGAGGTCTCGTCGAGCGCGCCGCCTCGCTCGGCCGGCACCTGCGTGAGCGGCTCGAGGAGTGGAGACGCTATCCGGCCGTGGGCGATGTGCGAGGCCTCGGCCTGCTCCAGGGCGTAGAGCTCGTCGAGGACCGCGACTCACGGCTCCCCGCAACCGCACTCGCCGCGAGCGTCGTCCAGACCGCACTCGAGAACGGCGTCCTCCTCCTCGCCGAGGGGCCCGACGCCAACGTGCTCGCCTTCGTGCCGCCCATGGTCATCTCGGAACGGCAGCTCGACCACGCCCTCGACACCGTCGAGGATGCGCTTGCGGCCCTGGGGGGATAACGTCTAGCTTTGACCGCTTACGGTCGACTCGATCGCGGCGGCAAGATCGAAATCCTTCGCGGTCAGCCCGCCGGCGCTGTGGGTCGAGAGCGTGAGCGTGACCCGGTCGTAGCGAATGTCGATATCCGGATGGTGGTCCGAGGCCTCGGCCAGATCGGCCACACGGTTCACGAAGGCGACGGCGTCGCGGAAGCCCCGGAAGCCATATGTCTTGCGAATCTCCCGTCCCGCACGCGCCCAGCCGCTCGCCTCGCCCATCCGGCGCTCGATCTCGGCTTCGTCCAGTAGTGCCATGGCAGCTCCTCCCGCTCGAAGGTCCACGTTCCCGGTCGAATGGAAGGTGCCGTTCGACGCCACGCGGTGCAAGGCACAACATTGCCTTTTCCCGGGGCGTCGTGCACCTTAGTGCGTCGTTTTGTTGACGGAAGAAACATCTGTTCTGGTCACGGGGGCGACGGGGTTCGTCGGGTCCCATCTGGTCGAGCGGCTCGTGGGGAGCGGGGTGCGCGTGCGCGCGCTCGTGCGCTCGACGAGCGATGTGTCTCGGCTGGAGCGTCTGGGCGTGGAGCGGACGGTCGGCTCGCTCGAGGATGCCGGTGCGCTGGTGCGAGCGCTGGAGGGTGTGGAGGTGGTCTTCCACCTGGCGGCGCTCACCTATGCTCGGCGCGAGGCGGATCTCGAGCGTGTCAACGCTACGGGGACGCGAGTGGTGGTGGAGGCGGCGCGCCGTGCCGGTGTGCGGCGGCTGGTCTACCTGAGCTCCCTGGCGGCTGCCGGCCCGAGCCTGGACGGGCGGCCGGTTACGGCCGAGGAACCGGCGCGGCCGCTGACGGCTTACGGACGCAGCAAGCTCGCCGGCGAGCGGGCGTGTCTCGAGTCGTCGGGAGCGCTGGAGTCGGTGATCTTGCGGGCGCCGGCGGTCTACGGACCTCGGGACCGTGAGATGCTTCGGTTCTTCCGCTACGCCGCGCGGGGCGTGCTGCCGGTCCCCGGGGGGCCGGAGCGTCGTCTACAGATGGTGCATGCTCGGGATCTGGCCGAAGGGCTGGCCCGTGCGGCGGCGGCGCCGCGTGCGCGGGGCATTTACCACGTGGCGGAGCCGCGTGACTACACGTGGACGGAGATCGTCGGGCACATCGCGCGTGCGGTCGGCCGACGCGCCTTGCGGGTGCGGGTGCCGCGGCCGCTGGTGCGTGTTGCCGGCGCGACGAGCGAGTGGGGCGCCGCGCTCGTGGGGCGAACGACGATCTTCAACCGTGACAAGGTGAGGGAGCTACTCGCGCCCGGGTGGCTCTGCGAGACCGAGACGTTGCGGAAGGATGCCGGTTTCACGGCACGGATCGCCCTTCCGGACGGACTGGAGGAGACGGCCACCTGGTATCGTGCGAACGGGTGGCTTTAGAGCATACGGCAGTAGTGGAGCGGCAATGAGCCTTTTCGACAAGTGCCAGAGGTTCACACGGGCCAGGGAGCTGCAGGCCTCCGGCACGTATCCATATTTCGTACCGATCGAAGCGTCCTACGACACGGAAGTCGTGATTCGTGGGGAGCGCAAGGTAATGATGGGCTCGAACAACTATCTCGGGCTCACGCATCACCCCAAGGTGCTGGAGGCATCGCGTGCGGCGCTGGAGCGCTACGGCAGCGGCTGCACGGGCAGCCGTTTCCTGAACGGCACGCTGGACATGCACGAGGAGTTGGAGGAGCGGCTCGCGCGCTTCCTGAACAAGGAAGCGGCGCTCGTCTTCAGCACCGGGTATCAGACCAACCTCGGTGTGATCGCGACGCTCGCCGGTCGCGGCGACATCATCTATCTCGACAAGCTGGACCACGCCTGCATCGTCGACGGCGCCCGGCTTTCGTACGCCACCGTCGAGCGTTACCCGCACGGCCGTCTGGACGTGCTCGAGCGGCAGCTGGCGAAGGCGCCGCCCGAGGCGGGGAAGCTGATCGTGACGGACGGCATCTTCTCGATGGAGGGCGACATCGTCGACCTGCCGGCGATCGTCTCCCTCGCGGAGTTCTACGGCGCCGAGGTCCTGGTCGACGATGCGCACTCGCTCGGCGTGCTGGGAGCGACCGGCGCCGGCACGGCCCAGCACTTCGGCCTTGAGGACCGGGTCGGGCTGATCACGGCGACCTTCTCCAAGTCCCTGGCCTCGATCGGCGGCGTGGTCGCCGGGCCGGAGTCGGTGATCCACTACCTGAAGCACCATGCGCGCTCGCTGATCTTCAGCGCGAGCATGCCGCCGGCCTCGGTGGCGACGGTCCTCGCGGCGCTCGAGGTGCTGGAGAGCGAGCCCGAGCGGCGCGAGCGGCTCTGGGCCAGCACCCGGCGGATGCAGGAGGGGCTCCGCAGTCTCGGCTACGACCTGGGCGAGACGGAGACACCGATCATCCCCGTCCTGATCGGCGAGCTGGAGGAGACGTTCGTCTTCTGGAAGGAGCTCTTCGATGCGGGCGTCTTCACGAACCCCGTAACGCCGCCCGCGGTGCCGGACAACTCGTGCCGGCTGCGCATCTCGCTCATGGCGACCCACACGGACGAGCAGATCGACTTCGCGCTCGAGGCGTTCTCCCGCGTGGGCCGGACCATGGCGGTCATCTGATCGGGTGCACCCGATGAGCGGTGCGACGACGACGGGCTCGGGCGCGGTGGGTGGCACGGATACCGCCCGGGGCGCGGCCCCATCCGTCGCGGTCCGGCCGGTCCGCGGCCGCGCGGAGCTGAAGCGCTTCCTGCGCCTGCCGTGGCGGATCTACGCTGACGATCCCTTGTGGGTGCCGCCGCTGCTGCACGATCTGAAGTCCGTGCTGGACCGGGGCCGGCACCCCTTCCACCGCCACGCCGAGGTCGAGTACTTCCTGGCCTGGCGCGGCGGTGATGTCGTCGGGCGGATCGCCGCGATCGTCAACCACCGCCACAACGAGTTCCACGAGGAGCGACTCGGCCACTTCGGCTTCTTCGAGTGCATCGACGACGCCGAGGTGGCCGGCGCGCTGCTCGAGACCGCCGAGGCATGGCTCCGTGAGCGCGGGATGGAGCGTGTGCAGGGGCCGATGAGCTTCTCGACCAACGAGGAGAGCGGCCTCGGCATGCTGGTCGACGGCTTCGAGCACCCGCCGGCGGTCATGATGGCGCACACGCCGCGCTACTACCCGGCGCTCGTCGAGGCGGCCGGCTACGACAAGGCCAAGGACCTGCTGGCCTACTGGCTCGACGACCCGAACCCGCCCGAGCGGCTGGTCCGTGGCGTGGCGCGGCTGCAGAAGGCCGGGCGGGTCCGGATCCGCTCACTCGACATGCGCGACTTCGCGGGTGAGGTCGAGCGCATCGAGGCGATCTACAACAGCGCCTGGGAGCGGAACTGGGGCTTCGTCCCGATGACGGAAGAGGAGTTCGCGAATCTGGCGAAGCAGCTCAAACCGGTGGTCAACCCGAAGCTGTGCGCGATCGCCGAGGTCGAAGGCGAGCCCGTCGGCTTCGCCCTCGCGCTGCCGGACTACAACCGCGCGCTCCGGTACGTCAATGGTCGGCTCCTGCCGTTCGGCATCTTCAAGCTGCTCTGGCACCAGCGGAAGATCGACGCCGCGCGGGTGCTCACGCTCGGCCTCAAGCCGGGCTACCGCAGGATGGGGCTCGATGCGATGCTCTACCTGCACATCTTCCGCGAGGGCGTGAAGGAAGGCTTCTATCGAGCCGAGTGCTCGTGGATTCTGGAGGACAATTGGGACATGCGCCGGGGGCTCGAGCGAATGGGAGCCCGAGTCTACAAGACGTACCGGATCTACGAAAAGACGCTCTGAAGCGCCCCGTAGAGGGTCCTGAGGTAGGCGGCGGGGGCGGAGCGGGAGGAGGCGAGGCCGGAGCCGGAAAGGCGATGGATCGCCTCTTCGCGCTCTACATGTTGGTGTCGGCCGTCGCTCTGGTCTTCCCGCACCGCGGGCCGGCGTGGCCGCTCATCCTGGCCGCGCACATCGCCGCGGCCGGACTCGCGCTCGGCGTGCCGCCGTTCTCGGCCTTCAGCCGCGCCGTGCGCGAGCGGATGCCGCGCGTGGCGGCGTTGATCGCGGATGCGTACCCGCTCCTCCTGATCCCGGTACTCTACGCCGAACTCGCGCCGCTCAACCTCGCGGTCTGGGATGGGTACTACTTCGATCCGCTGATCCTGGACATCGAGGAGACGATCTTCGGCGGGCAGCCGAGCCGGGAGTGGGCGGCGGCCGCGCCGTTCCTCGCGCTCTCCGAGATGCTCCACGGCGCCTACCTCTCGTACTACTTCATCATCTACGGACCGCCGCTCGCGCTCCTGCTCATGGGCCGGCGCGAGGACTTCCGCTTCAACGTCTTCGCGGTGATGCTCGTCTTCTTCGCGCATTACCTCTTCTTCATCTACTTCCCGGTCCAGGGGCCGCGCTATCTCTTCCCCGCCCCGGGCGGCGCGATCGCCGATGGCGTCCTCTACCAGTTCACGCACCGCCTGCTCGAGGCCGGCTCGAGCCAGGGTGCCGCGTTCCCGTCGTCGCACGTGGGCGTGGCGTTCGCCCAGGCCGCCCTCGCCTGGCGGCTGCTGCCGAAGGCCGCCCCTTGGCTAGCGATTCTCGCCACGGGCCTCGCCGCCGGCGCCATCTACGGCGGTTTCCACTACGCGACCGACGCCGTCGCCGGCCTGATCCTCGGCCTCCTCGTCGTCGCCGTGGCGCCCACAGTTTGCCGGATCCTCGGGCGCGAAAAATAATCCTTGCGCATTCGGCAAACCTTATTATGTTAGCGGGCTCCACCCGATTGGGTGGAGCGTCCGCCGAGCCGGCGTGGTGTCGGGGAGGTGGGCGATGAGACACGATATACGGGCGCTGCAAGGCGCTCATTGGCATAGGAGACAGCCATGCGGGGACAGCAGGAGTTCGAGCGTGTGCCGTTCCGCCGGCTTCGGCCGGTGCGTCGGCGCGACGCCATGGAGAAGCTCCAGTTGGAGCCGGCAGGGACTTCGGCCTCTCTAGCCCCGATGCGGGTTCGCATCGAGGTGCATCAGGGGCGTAACTCCACGGCCTCGACCATGCGGGCCTACCGTGTGATGCAGGAAATCGAGGGTGTGGGTGGATTGGCGAGCATCATCGAGCTGACGGCAGGTGGCTCGGCACTGATGGCGCAGGTGAACGGTGAGCAGGCAGAGCACCTGGCGCACTCTCCCTTCGTGCGTCGGATCGTCACGATGAGCTGACCGGCGTCGCCGATCGCAGTCACGGGCGGAGCGAGGGGTACCTCGCTCCGCCCGTACTGTTTTCCGGGTCAAGACCCGATTCAGCAGGTCCGTACGCGTACGCGTGCCCGTGTCCGGGATCTCGTCTTTCGTCGGGCAGGGGCGTGTGTAAGGGTAGGCGCACGGGGTCCAGTCCAGAGCGAACGGTTCAGTCGCATTCTATATGAATTCCTGTGTACCCATTCGGCGCGAGTTTTCCGCTTCGGGGTGACTCGGGCACGCGGACCGGGTAGCTTGCTGCGGAGTGGGCTGCCGGGTGCCACTCGGTCCTGTGCGATTGGGTACGAGCCAACGGAACTGCGACGGGAGAGAATGCGGCTTCGGCTTGTCATGACGCTGGGTGCGGCCGTGCTCGTCTGGAGTGCGAGCGACGGGCTGGCGTGGCCGGCGCGTTTGCTGATCGTGATCCTGCTTGCGGTGCTTCCGGCGCTTTCGGTAGCGCAGGCGGAGTCGGTGGGCATCGAAGTCGCGGACCTGCCGCGCCTCCCCGTCTATCTTTCCTCGGCGGCCGCGCTGTGGTTTCTGGGTCTACTGGCCTTCGGCGCCGGCGTGACGAGTGGCTTCGACCTGGCGACGCTGGGGCTCGTCCGCCTCCCGGCTGCTTCGCTCACGGCGTGGACGCTCACGGCGCTCCTGGGTACTCTCGTGCTCGCGGCGCTGTGGCGCATGCTGGGCGTGCGGGAGAGTGCGGTCCTGCTGCAGCTCCTGCCACGGACACCCGTGGAGCGGGTGGTCTTCGTCGGCCTCTCACTCTCGGCGGGGGTGGCGGAGGAGTTGGTCTTCCGCGGCTTCCTGATCCCCGCGCTGGGCGTAGCGACGGGGCATCTCTGGATCGCGGTCGCGCTGGCCGCCGCCGTCTTCGGCGTACTGCACGCCTATCAGAACCTCGCGGGCGCCGTGCGCGCGGCGCTCCTCGGCCTCGTCCTCACCGTTCCGCTGCTCGTCACCGGCAGCGTCGTCCCCTCGATGCTGGCGCACTTCCTCTACGACGTGGTCGTCGGTCTCTGGCTGGCCGACTGGCTGGTCCGCCGCTGACGCACCCTCCTGGCGCTCGCCTCCCGATGGAGTGCGGGGCTCCGATGGAAACAGGTCCAATCCGCCACTCGTCGCGTGCAGCCCTGTAGCCTGCCGTAGCACCCCGGTCCCGAGCGCGTTCGGGCGCCGGTGGTGTCCGGCTCGCGCCTTGCGCTGAAGTCGGTCGGAGTGCGCATGAAAGACGAGGTCGGGCAAGGGCGCGGATCGCGATGAAGCCGGATACGCCTCCGGAGGTGCCGGGCCGGCGTGCGAGTCGCTGGCGCAGGGTGCGGCGTGTGCGTCGGGTTCCGCGGCGCCCGAAGCACGGGGACGCACGTCGCCGCGCGCAGAAGCGGACCGGTCGGCGCCGTCGTGTGCTCGTCGTGGCGGCGCTCGCGCTGCTGGCCCTCCTGATTGCCGGGATCATCTATTTCCTGCTGCGTCCCCCCGCGGCGGCGGCGGATGTCGTCCGCCGCGAGGACGTGGTCCTCGTGCTGGCGCTGACGGGCGAGATCGACGCACGCACCTCGGTGCAGGTGCTCCCCGAGGTGAGCGGCCGCATCGTCGAGCTCACGGTCTCGGAAGGTGCGACGGTGACGGCGGGACAGGTATTGGCGCGGCTCGATGCCGACGAGAGCGTCGCGCAGCTCGCACAGGCGATCGACGCCGTGAACGCCCGGCGGGTGGAGCTGGAGCAGGCGCGGCGCGAGCAGGTCCGCGCCGAGCGGCTCTTCAGTGGCGGCGCGATCGCCCAGCAGGAACTCGAGCAGGCTCGCCTCGAGGTCGAGCGCGGTGAGCAGGATGTGGCGCAGCTCGAGGCCGCGGTCCAGGAACGACGGGCGCAGCTCGGCAACTACGTCCTCCGTGCGCCGATGGATGCGGTCGTCCTGGAGCGGCCGGTCGATCCCGGCCAGGTCGTCGGGCCGGAGACGCTGATCTACGATCTGGCCGAGGTGGGCGGGCGCCGCGTCGAGGCGCTGGTGGATGAGCGCTACATCACGGACCTCTACCCCGGCCTTCCGGCGACGGTCACGCCCATCGGCGAGGACGAGGTCTACCAGGCGCGGATCAGCTACGTCTCGGACGGCATCGATCCCGAGACGGGCGCGGCCACGGTGCGTCTCCAGTTCTCGGGCCCGCCGCCCGCACTGCCGTTCCGCCTCTCGGTCGATATCAACGTCGTCGTAGCGGAGTATGCGGACGCGCTCACTGTCGCGCGGGAGGCGGTCATCGCGCCGTCGGAGGTGCGCTCGTGGGTGTACGTCGTCGAAGATGGCGTCGTCGTGCCGAGGGAGGTAAGCATCATCGACTGGCCGGCGGAGCGGGTGGTCGTGCGCGCGGGGCTCGAGGCAGGCGAGGAGGTCGTGTTGACGCCGCGGCAGGTCGAGCCGGGCCAGCGCGTTCGCCCTCGACCGGTGGAGCCTTGAGGCGGGGGGCATCGTGAGATACGAGATCCTCGTTGCGATTCGCTACCTGCGCAGCAGCGGCCTCCAGACGGTGCTCATCCTCCTGGCCACGGTCGTCGGGATCGTCGCCTTCGTCTTCATCGCCTCGCTGATCAACGGGCTGCAGGACCAGTTGATCCGCGACATCCTCGGCAACATCGCCCACATCCGCCTGGAGCCCGAGGAGAGGGAGCCCGGTCTGATCGAGCCGATCGAGGGCTTCACCGTGCTGCTCGCGCGTCAGGAGCGGCGTCGTCGGCGCGAGGAGATCGAGGGGTGGCGCGGCGTCGTCGACCTGGCCGAGACGATCCCGGGGATCACCGCGGTCTCGCCCCAGGCGGTCGGCGGCGGCTTCGTCGTACAGGGCGGCGAGCGGGTGCCGGTCAGCTTGAACGGCGTCGAGCCCGACCGGGTCTCGGCGATCCTCGACGTCGAGGGCAACCTGGTGGCGGGGACGGTCGAGCTCGGCCCGTCCGATGCGCTGGT